>NZ_JAVKPY010000034.1:0-1313 GCF_040981035.1 Kocuria sp. CPCC 205297
AGTTGAGCCCCCGATAGTGGTGTAGCGCGGTGGTCTTGCTCGTCGTTGCCGACGAGAGCGCGGCCACCGTGAGATCTTTCGAGTTCACCTCTCACAGCACCCTCGAAAGGACATCATCACGATGACCGCTCCTCACATTGTCGACCCTGCCGGCCTGCTCGGCGAAGCCCTGTCCGACGCGTCCCCGGATCTGATGCGCAGCTTGTTGCAGACGGTGATCAACGCTCTCTTGTCTGCTGATGCCGAGGCGGTGGTCGGCGCCGAATGGGGCAAGCCCACCCCGACCCGGTCTGCGCAGCGCAACGGCTACCGGCACCGTGAGCTCGACACCCGCATCGGCACGATCGACGTCGCCGTGCCGAAACTGCGCACCGGCACCTACTTCCCCGAGTGGTTGCTGGAGCGGCGCAAACGGGCTGAGTCCGCGCTGATCACCGTGGTCGCCGACTGTTACCTCGCCGGGGTCTCGACCCGTCGGATGGACAAGCTGGTGAAGACCCTGGGCATCAACTCCCTGTCGAAGTCCCAGGTCTCGCGCATGGCCGGTGACCTCGACGAGCACGTGGAGTCCTTCCGCCACCGGCCACTGGACGAGGCCGGCCCTTTTACGTTCGTCGCCGCCGACGCGCTGACCATGAAGGTCCGAGAGGGCGGGCGGGTGGTCAACGCGGTCGTGCTGCTGGCCACCGGGGTCAACGGCGACGGCCACCGGGAGGTCCTCGGGATGCGGGTGGCCACGGCCGAGACCGGGGCGGCGTGGAACGAGTTCTTCGCCGACCTGGTGGCCCGGGGCCTGGGCGGAGTCCGCCTGGTCACCAGTGACGCCCACGCCGGTCTCAAGGACGCGATCGCCGCGCACCTGCCCGGGGCGTCCTGGCAGCGGTGCCGCACCCACTACGCGGCCAATCTCATGTCGATCTGCCCGAAGAGCATGTGGCCGGCCGTGAAGGCGATGCTGCACTCGGTCTATGACCAGCCCGATGCCGCCGCGGTGAACGCCCAGTTCGACCGGCTGATCGACTACGTCGCCGAGAAGCTGCCCGAGGTGGCTGAGCACCTGGCCGACGCCCGGGAGGACCTGCTGGCCTTCACCGGCTTCCCGAAAGACGTGTGGATGCAGATCTGGTCCAACAACCCCGCCGAGAGGCTGAACAAGGAGATCCGCCGGCGCACCGACGCGGTCGGGATCTTCCCCAACCGAGCCGCCATCGTTCGCCTCGTGGGCGCGGTGCTGGCCGAGCAGACCGATGAGTGGGCCGAGGGCCGCCGCTACCTCGGACTCGAGGTCCTCACCCGTTGCCGGCTCACCCCCG
>NZ_JAVKPY010000035.1:0-1197 GCF_040981035.1 Kocuria sp. CPCC 205297
TGACGGCACGGTCTCGACCACCAGGGTGAACGAGGAGCGGTGCCGCTCGATCGTGAGCACGTGGACATCGGACAGGTCGAAGAGCGCGCACGCCGGCGCGCACATAGCATGGGACACATCGAGGCCTTCGAGGACGGTTGGATTCAGCACCCCCATCCTGGAGGCCTCGACCCCTACCCGACCCCCGTGACACGCACCCCGCTTGGGCCCTTACCCACACTCATTTGGGAAGGGCCTATCGGGCTCTTCAGAGTTGAGTGTGGGGTGAGGCGTCGAGTCCTCCGGTGATGAGGAGCATTCGGAGGCGGTAGTGCTCGAAGTTGCGGAACCCGCGGGCGATGCGGCGGCCGAGTTCGATGATCCCGTTGATCGCCTCTGTCCCGCCGTTGCTCGCCCCGTGGGTGTCGAAATAGGCCAGGAACGCGTTCCGCCAGCGTCGTAGGGTCTTCCCGAGTCTGGCGATCTCTGGGATCGGGCAGGATGGCAGCTTCTTGATCAGCTGCTCGGCCAGTCGGCGACCTTGTGCGGGCGTGGGCTGGTGGAAGACGTCTCGGAGGTCCTGGGCGCAGTGGTAGGCGACCTCGACCGCGATGTGATCGGGATGGGCGGCGAATGCGCTGGCCAGACGGTTCTGTTGGCGCGGGGTGAGGCGTTCCCGTCCGGCGCGGAGGATGTGGCGGATCCCGTAGAGAGCGTCGCCCTTGCGGCCGCGGTGGCCGAGGGTCTCTTGCTGGATCCGGCGACGGACGTCATCGACCGCAGCGCCGGCGAGCTTGACGATGTGGAATGCGTCCAGCACGCAGGTGGCGTCCTCGAGCTGGTCATCGATCGCGTTCTTATATCCCTGGAATGGGTCCAACGTCGCGATCTGGATGCCGTCGCGAAACGACTCGCCGCGTTCGTCCAGCCAGTCGCGGTAGACGGTCCCGGACCTTCCCGGGACTAGGTCCAGGAGCCTGGCGGTGGAGTGGAGCCCGTGGGTCAGGTCGACCATCCCGGTGAGTGCCTTCGGTCCGCGCCGGCGGGGATCACGGGCCCTTCCCAAATGAGTGTGGGTAAGGGCCCAAGCGGGGTGCGTGTCACGGGGGTCGGGTAGGGGTCGAGGCCTCCAGGATGGGGGTGCTGAATCCAACCGTCCTCGAAGGCCTCGATGTGTCCCATGCTATGTGCGCGCCGGCGTGCGCGCTCTTCGACCTG
>NZ_JAVKPY010000006.1:0-230000 GCF_040981035.1 Kocuria sp. CPCC 205297
CGGGCCCACGGAAGCGGTCAATGGCGTCATCGAGACCATGCGTCGCGTCGCCCGCGGCTTCCGCAACTTCGGCAACTACCGGTTACGGGCTCTGCTCGCCGCAGGCGGTCATCGCCCCTGGCGGAGAACCGCTACCCACACTCAGCTGTGAAGGCCCTGATAAGGCCGGTTGCATGATGACCAGAAGGGCGTCGCCGGGGGATCCCTGGCCGCTACTGCTGCTTATAGGTGCCGCGCAGGATGTCTGCGGCACCCCAGATGAAGGAGGCGTGGTTGAACACGGTGGGTGGCTGCCTTACTCGGTGGTGCGGGGGTCTACCGTGCAGTCTACGAGGGGGGCAATGAGAGGCTGTTCTCTTCGCGGCCTTTTGTGAGCTGAAGGTTCTCGGATCTGGTGCCGGCCAACCAGCGGAACCAAATGCGTCTGTTGCACGAACTGGTGACAGTGTGACCTGCCCCTGTTGGAGACCCTCTGTGGGCTCGCGGGTTTGTACCTTGCCGTGAAGCACCCGGACAGGTAGTACGGCCGCCCGCAGTTCGGCGCCGCGGAGGCCGCGGGCGGCGTCGTCGATGGCCCGCGCGAACGGATGCGCCGCTGGACAGCGGGTGGAAACATCTGTGGCGCAGAACGACCAGAAAACAAGGAAAAACCGTGCGGATCGCGGCATGGATGTAGTGGAGAGCGATTGCCGCGGCGCCAGAGGGTGAGGAGGGGGAAGCCGCCCTCCCCGAGAGTTCACCCTCCCGTCATTCCCGCGTCGCCCGGCACACCCCGAAATCTTTTGATGAGTAACTCAAAACATGACATAGTGAAGCTATGACCTCGACCACTCTTACCGATCAGCCCGGGGAACGGGAGAACGGCGGCGGCGCCGTCGTGCCCGTGCCGTGGACCGATCAGATCCGGGCGGCCGGACTGCGGGTCACCAAGCCCCGACTGGCGGTGTTGGACGCGCTCGAGCGCCACCAGCACGCCACCGCGGACGAGGTGCTCGCGGACGTGCGCACGGCATTGCCGGAGATCACGGTGCAGTCCATCTACGTGGTGCTGCACTCGCTCACGGACGCCGGACTGTTGCGCCAGCTGGACCTGGCGAACTCCCCGGCACGGTACGAAACCCGGGTCGACGATAACCACCACCATGCCGTGTGCACGGTGTGTGGACGCATCGAGGACGTGGCCTGTGCCGTGGGGCATGCACCGTGCCTGACCCCCAGCGAGACCCACGGGATGAGCATCCACGTGGCCGATGTCGTCTACCAAGGCGTGTGTTCCGACTGCTCGGCCCAGCGGGCCGGTGCGACCGCGGTGCCCGTCTAGACCCCTGAGCTCCGGGAACCCATCCGGGTCACCGGTTCACCCACCCATCCCAACCCCATCAAGGAGTACGCGATGACGGAACCCACCCCGCACGCCACCGGGTCCACGACCCAGGCCGGCATTCCCGCTGTCAGCGACCGCAACTCGCTGACCACGGGTCGCGACGGAGCCATCGTGCTGCACGACCACCACCTGGTGGAGACCCTGCAGCACTTCAACCGGATGAACGTTCCCGAGCGTCGTCCCCACGCCAAGGGCGCGGGCGCGTTCGGCACCCTGGAGATCACCGAGGACGTCTCGCAGTGGACCAAGGCGGACTTCCTGCAGCCGGGTAAGAAGACCGAGATGCTGGCTCGCTTTTCCACCGTGGCCGGCGAGCTGGGCTCCCCGGACACCTGGCGTGACGTCCGTGGCTTCGCCCTGAAGTTCTACACCGAAGAAGGCAACTTCGACCTCGTGGGCAACAACACCCCGGTGTTCTTCGTGCGCGACCCCATGAAGTTCCCGCACTTCATCCGCTCCCAGAAGCGCCTGCCGGACTCCGGCCTGCGTGACGGCACCATGCAGTGGGACTTCTGGACCAACAACCCCGAGTCCGCACACCAGGTCACCTACCTCATGGGCGAGCGCGGTCTGCCCAAGACCTGGCGTCACATGAACGGTTACAGCTCGCACACCTACATGCTCGTCAACGAGCAGGGCGAGAAGTTCTGGGTCAAGTGGGCCTTCATCTCCCAGCAGGGTGTGGAGAACCTCTCCAACGAGGAGGCCGAGCGCCTGGCCGGTGCCGACGGTGACGTCCACCGCCGCGACCTCTTCGACGCCATCAAGAACGGCGAGTTCCCCAAGTGGGACCTGTACTGGCAGATCATGCCGTACGAGGAGGCCAAGACCTACCGCTTCAACCCCTTCGACCTGACCAAGGTCTGGCCCCAGAAGGACTACCCGCGGCACAAGGTCGGCACCATGACCCTGAACCGCAACCCGGAGAACTTCTTCGCGGAGATCGAGCAGGCCGCGTTCTCCCCGGCGAACATGGTTCCCGGCACCGGCAACTCCCCGGACAAGATGCTGCTGGGCCGCAACTTCGCGTACGCGGACGCCCAGCTCTACCGCATCGGCACCAACTTCCAGCAGCTGCCGGTCAACCGCCCGATCAACGAGGTGCACACCTACAACTTCGAGGGCCACATGTGGTACAACCACTCCGGCGCTCGTCGCGTGTACGCCCCGAACTCCTTCGGTGACTCCTGGTCGGACGAGACCGGTCCCGTGGACAACGGCTGGGAGGACGACGGCGCTCTGGTCCGCGAGGCCTACACCTTGCGTCAGGACGACGACGACTTCGGTCAGCCGGGCACCCTGATCCGCGAGGTCTTTAACGACGCGCAGCGCGCGCAGTTCGTACAGACCGTGGCCGGCGCCCTCGAAGGTGTCGAGGAGCCGGTGCTCTCGAACGCCTTCCAGTACTGGAAGAACGTGGACGAGAACATCGGTCAGCGTATCGAGGAGGCCGTCAAGTCCAACGCCGCCAACCCCGAGGTTCCGGGCATGGGCGTGGACGAGGACCCGACGAGCAACTCCGAGATCAGCGAGTAACGTTCCGGGGGTGAACGGACCCCGGGTGAGTTCGGTGGGCCCGGGCGCGGTGGGATGATCACCGTGCGGGGCCCCCGGCCGCCGAAGGCCGCCCACCCCTGACGTTCACACGCGTGCGAACACCCGGTCAGTGATCCTGGCCGGGTGTTCGCGCGTTCTGGGTCCAGGGTGCCCACCCGGGGGCGCCGACCCGGACGCTACTTCAGCTCCGTGACCGGTCGGAACTCGTACCCCAGCTTCTTGATGCCGGTGACCGTCTTCTTGAGGTACTCGATGTCCAGGTACGGGTGGAAGAAGAAGCTCGCGGTGGATTCGCGCACAGTCAGGTTCGCATTGGCCCGTGAGACCAGGAACTCCGGGGTGCGGGCGGCATGGTTGTTCTGCTCGCCCTCGGGGATGTTGCCCAGGTTCTCGGGGTACACCGTTCCGCCGTAGATATCGCTCACCGTGAATGGGAACTGCTGGTTGTAGGACTTACCGGCTTCGGAGGGTTGCTCCGTGAGGATGCTCGCGTAGTAGTCGCCCTGTTCGTAGCGCGCGTCGTACTCCCGGGCCATGGCCACGTACGAGTTCACGGAACCGCCGTAGTGCGGTGTCTCGAAGATCGTGGGCTCACCCAGACCGGCGTGCTCCATCACGGAGCGTCCCGCGTCCAGGCGGTCCTTCCACCCGTCCACGTCGTCCTGGGCCACGCGGCGCAGGTCCTTCGGGTTGGACGCCGGGCCCACGTCCTCCAGGCGCACCGCGGCCTGCTTCACCGCGGGGGCGTCCGAACCCACGAAGTCGTAGAAAAGATCCGTGTAGACCAGGTACACGTCGTTCGCGTCGATGTAGTCCAGGGGCACCTCGGCCAAATACGTGAGGTTCGTGGAGCGGATGGCCCAGGGGGCCTCCGGGGAACCGTTCGGCATGCACGAGGTGGGCTTACCGCGCTCGGTGCACTGCGACGTCGCCAGGACCTCCACCTTGTCGGTCGTGCCCGTGAACGGGACCACGAGCTCAGGGGCACCCTGGGTCTCCCGGTGCACCTTCTCGCCCTCGTACTCGACCGAGGTGACCTTGGAACTGTCCACCGTGGTCGCGGCGCGGGGGTCCCAGCCGTACTTGTCCCGGAACTGGGCGTTCTGCGCGTCGTCGGGACCCGCGAGGGCCTCGATGTTGCGGCCCAACCACATCACGGGCTTGTCGGTGGAGCGGACGTCGTCCAGGAAGGCCTGGGGGAGCGGGACACGGTGGTCTGCGCCGATGTACACCGCGGCGTCGTAGTTCTCGACCATGGCGTCCGTGTAGTCGGCCACCGGCTTGAGTTCGGTCTTCCCGAAGTGTGTGAGCAGGTTGCCCGTGGCGATCGCGTACATGGCGTTGGTGTCCGCGGCGGCACCGGTGTTGTCGTAGAGCACGCCGTGCGCACCCCGCAACCGTCCGCGCCAGCCCGGCGCGGACGATCCCGTCAGCCCTGCCCCATGATCTCGAAATCGTGGAACAGGACCTTGGCGTCCTCCGTGTACAACCCGATCGCGCCACCTCGGTAGGGAGTCTCCTCGTCCGTGACGGTGGCCAGTTCGGTCCCGTCCACCGTGACCGTCATCCTGGGCCAGTCCTGCGTGATCTCCACCCGGTAGTCCCTGCCCACCGGGAAGGTCCGGTCCCCACCGGAGGCGATGAACCGCTGCGCCCCCGGGTAGGCCGGGTCCTGCTTGGAGATCTCCCAGCCGTTGGGTTTGAGCGCCACCGCGTAGAAGTGGTCGTTGTCGCGCAGGTTCCACTGCACCCAGCCCACTTCCCACGCATTGGGTTCGTCATTGCGGCGCAGTTGCTCCTCGGTGCGCACCGTGACGGCGAAGTCGGCGTCGTCGTAGTTCTCCACCGTGTGCACGAGCGCCCCGTGGGTCACGATGGCGGCCTCGGCCGTGTGGGGTTCCAGCAGCACCTGCCGGTCGTTGCCCTTCACGGTGCCGTAGCCCGTGTACATGACCTGCCAGCGCCCGTGCACCTCCCCGTCCGCCCACGGCTGCACGCGCCACAGGTTATTCATGACGGCCATCACCGCGAGTACCAGCACGATCGTCGCGACGAGTACGACGACGCCGCGTTTCCTCATGCATGGGCCTCCACCGTGAGCTCCCGGGCCGAGGAGTCCACCTGCTCCTGGTTCTCGACCACGCGTTCCGTCTTGGCCCAGCCGTTGTGGCCGCGCACCGCGCGCCACGCGGCCTTCCAGCCGGCCACATACCACAGCACGGCGTAGAGCACGTAGAGGTGGACCAGGCCCACGGCCTTGACCGGGTTCAGACCGCTGTGACGTTCCTGCGACCAGTACACCAGCCCGTAGAGCAGCGCGGGTCCGAACGCGATCAGGTAGGACGAGAGCCACCACCCGGAAACCACGGCGTGACCCGTGACGATCCCGACTGCGAGGTCCAGCACCCAGAAGGCGAACGCCAGGGACAGGAAGGACGTAAGCAGCAAGAGGAACGGGCTCGTCAGGTGGTACAAGAGATCCGCCCGGCGGCTGCCGGTGAGGTCCCGCAGCACCCACGGCACCAGGTTCCAGGACTGCAGGTGGCCCTGGAACCACCGGGTGCGCTGCTTGACCCAGCGCTTGACGTCCACGAGTCCTTGCTGGTGCACGGACGCGGTGGAGACGAACTCGGTCTGCCACCCGTCCATGAGCAGTCGCACGCCCAAATCCAGGTCCTCGGTGAGGCTGCGAGACCACGGGGACACACCCAGCCCGTCGAGCGCGGAGAGCCGGACGAACTGGCCGTTGCCCCCGAGTCCCACGCTGCCCAGGTGTCGGCGGCCCCGCTGGAACACGTGGGTGTAGAGCACGAACTCGAGGTCCTGCATCCGGGCCAGGAGGTTCTGCTGGCGGTTGTTGATCCGCACGCCGATCTGCACCGCGCCCAGGCGGTTGTCCTTGAACAGGGGCATGACGTCGTCCAGGGCGTGCGGGTCCAGACGTCCGTCCGCGTCCATGACGCACACGACCACGTCAGAATGAGACGTCCCGGCGATCAGATCGCTCGTGCGCAGGTACTGGATGGCGGCGTTGAGCGCCTCGCCCTTCCCCTCGCGGGCGTGGGGCAGGGTGCGCTGGAACAGGTGCACGCGCGGGTCCGGGAACGAGCGCACGATCTCGGCCGTACCGTCGTCGGAACCGTCGTCGATCACCATGATCTGGACGTCCGGGTGGTCCAAGCCGACGAGCCGCTCGAGGCTGGGCCGCAGGACGCGTTCCTCGTTGAGGCACGGGATCACGAAGACCACCTTGTGGTGGCCGGGGACGGTGGCGATCTTCACCCTACGGTGCTGAGAGCGCTGCGGTTCGAAGCGGGAGAGCACCAGGATGAACATGCCGTACAGGACGCTCAGGGCCACGAGGACCACGGCGAGCACCAGGATGAGGTCGATACGATGACCGAAGACCAGGATCACGGTTCAGCCCTTCACCTTCAGCGCGTGCCGACCGTGCGCGGGCAGCTCCTGGTACGGCTGGTCCTCGGCGGCGGTCACGGGCGCCATCTCGCGCGGGTGCGCGGCCTGACGGGGCCTGCGCCGGATCTGGTGCCACGTGGTGATGGCGCTCGCGATGGACACCGTGCTGAGGAAGAACAGCAGGTACGCCAGGAACAGCACCATGGCGATCATCAACAGCACGCGGCTGCCGCCCTGCAGGAACGCCTGCAACGTTTCCCCCACGGACGCGATTTCGGACAGCGCAAAGACATGCAACACGAATCCCCCGATTCCCCCTGTGGTGTCGCGATCATCCCCCCGGACTCACCACACCTGTGACCCCTCCAGAATACGTCGGGCACAACTATGCGTTGTGGCACGTAATTGCGACTGCGAACGCTTTGTGGGCCGAGCGGCCCACGGAGGTGTGGGGTCTCCGGGGAAGCCTTCCGGCGCGCAGTGGCATAAAAGGTGCGTTTCGCATGTAAACAGATGCATTTACATAGAAAGTTGTGGGCTCAAACCCTATGAAGTAACGCCAAACAGGGGACAGTAACCGGCGTTGCGATCAAGGCGGACACGTACCCTAGGGCCATGCTCTCTTCGGTGACGTCCATACCCCCACTGTCCGATCTGCTCGATACCGCTCGGGTGGTTTCCCTGCCCATGCGCGTGCGGTTCCGGGGGGTCACCGCCCGGGAAACGGTCGTCTTCCACGGCCCGGCGGGTTGGGGCGAGTTCGGTCCTTTCCCCGAGTACGAGGACGCCGAAGCGGCGTCGTGGTTGCGCGCGGGCATCGAGGTGGCATGGACCGGGTTCCCCGACCCCGTGCGCACCCGGGTGCCCGTCAACGCCACGGTCCCGGCCGTCCCCGCCGAGCGCGTCCCGGAGGTCCTGGCGGGGTACGGCGGCGCGGTGCACGCCGTGAAGATCAAGGTCGCCGAACGCGGACAGAGCCTCGCGGACGACGTCGCTCGCGTCGCCGCCGTGCGCGCCGCCCTCCCGGACGCGCAACTGCGCGTGGACGCGAACATGGGCTGGAGCGAGGACGACGCCGTACGCGCACTCACCACCCTGAGCGAGTTCGAGCTCGCGTACGCCGAGCAACCCGTGGCCACCGTGCCGGGGCTGGCCGACGTGCGCCGTCGGCTGCGGGACGCGGGGAACAAATTGTTGATCGCCGCGGACGAATCCGTGCGCAAGGCGCAGGACCCGCTGGCCGTGGCTCGGGCCCACGCGGCGGATCTGATCGTGGTTAAGGTCGCACCCCTGGGCGGGGTACGCCGAGCGCTGGAGATCGTGGCGCAGGCCGGGCTGCCCGCCGTCGTCAGCTCCGCGATCGACAGCTCGGTGGGGATCCGGGCGGGCGTGGCACTCGCCGCGGCGTTACCGGAGTTGCCGTACGCGTGCGGGCTCGGGACGCTGTCCCTGATGACCGCGGACGTCACCGCCGAGCCCCTGCGCCCGGTGGACGGCTACCTCCCGGTGCGGGACGTGGCGGTCTCCGAGGATCTGTTGACGGAACACGCGGTCACGGGCCCGCGCCGTGACTGGTGGCTCGAGCGGATCTCCCGCACGTACGAGGTGCTGCGGGGCGGGGACGTTTAGACGGCGGAAGGGGCCGACACTACGCATGGGTAGGATCGGCCCCTTCTTGGCAAGTCCGGTTCAGCGACGGGCAGCCGGAGTGGGCTCCTCGGTGGCGGATTCAACCAAAGGAGTATCGATATGGGGCTTCAAGCGCGAGGCCGCGAAGGCTGCTAGAGCTACCACGACCGCAACCCCGATGTAGAGCTGGGTCGGTGACCAGCCGCCGTCGAGGAGGGCGCCCACCAGAATGGGTGCCAGAATGGCTCCCACCCGGCCAATTCCGATACCCCATCCGACACCGGTTGCTCGCACCTCCGGCGCATACGTCTGAGGCGCCACGGTGTAGAGTCCCGCAACACAGCCGTTGATGAGCATTCCCACGACAACACCACTCATGAATGCGAGAGCCGGGATTGATGTAGTAGTAATGAATGCCACCAATAGCACGGCCGCGAGAATAGTGAACACCACGAGCGTGTTGCGCGCGTTACGCCGAATGGTCAGAACACCGTAGATCAGCGAACCGAAGGTTCCACCCATGGTCAGCATCAGGCCCCCCACGATGCCTTGCTGCTCCGTCATCCCGGATTCAACCAGAAGTCTCGGCGTCCACGAATTCGCGAAGTAGAAGCCGAACATGATGACGAAGAACGATACCCATAGCAGGATGGTCGAAACCCGGTACCGGCCACCAAGCAGCTGCGTCACGCTACCCTGTGACGAATTGGTTGTGGCGGGTGCATCCCCCAGGAAAACGTCCCCCTTGAGCCCGATCCGTCGGGCAATTCCAGCCACCTTCTCTTCGGCATTCTTGGGGCGTCGGACACGGTAGTAATCAACAGATTCTGGCAGGATCACCAGGATCAAAACGGCTGCGAACAATGTCACAAGGCCACCGGCAAGGAACACGGAGCGCCATCCGAAAGCGGGAATCAGCTGGGTGGCACCCATTCCACCCAGTGTCGCACCCACCCCGTAGCCGGCGGTGTAGATACTGATGGCCATGCCGCGATTCTTCACATTGGAGTACTCGCTGGTGATGACCGTAACCGTTGCGAGGATGCCGCCCACACCCAGCCCGGTGATGACTCGCCATGCGCCCAGCTCAAGGGCGGAGTTGGCCGTGGCGGAAAGGAACAAACCTGCGGCATTGATGCCAACCGCGACCAACAAGATCTTGCGACGTCCGAAGCGATCAGCGAACGGGCCCAGCAAGAGTGACCCAGCAGCCATGCCGATCAGACCGGAACTCAGCAGCCAGCCCAGCTGGGCTCCTGTGAGTTCGAACTCCTTGGAGACGGAGGTCGCGGTGAAGGCCATTGCCAACACGTCGTACCCGTCGAGGGCGTTGAGAAACGCGGCTAGTGCAACAATGACCCATTGATATGCCGACATCTTGGAAATGTCGATCTTACGGCGAATGTCCAAAACATGCCTTTCAGGGAACGTCGATGGTTACGAGGGCTGACTGTGCGGGGTTTTCCGGAGTTGAATCCGGTCGAGTTGCTACTGCGCGGGAGACGCAGCAGCACATTGTGGCGTTCGGGGCCTTCTGGCGGTCGGAGTGGCCGCATTGACCAGTGCGTTCACCGCGAGGCGGGCCTTCATCCGGGAATCCATGGAGTAGCCCACGATCCGCCCGCAGAACGCGTCCTTGATCGCGCGGAGATAGAGCTTTCCCTCATCAGTCCAGTGTTCCGTGATGTCGGTGAACCACAGCTCGTTGAGATCATCCGCGGTGAAGTCTCGCTTCACGAGCTCCTCGCGAACGGGAGGACCGGGGCGCTTGCCGTTCTTCCCTGGTTTCTTCCCGAAGACCGACCACCACTGGTTGTCTCGGCAGATCCGCCACGCGGTCCGCTCACACATCGCCTCCCCGGCCGCGTGGGCTTCTGCGACCAGGAATCGGGATCCGAACTCGGGGTCATCGCGGTGGGCATCGAACAAGGCGTTCGCGCGGTATGTCTGGACCAGTTCCGAGGCGGTGACCTGGGGTTTCAGCCACCGATAGTAGGGCTGGCGGGAGAGCTTCAAAACCCGCAAGGGCACAGCGACGGGAATCCCGTTGACAGCGAGCTCTCTCACGAGCGGGTAGAGCCTTGTGACGGCAGGTTCGCCTGAGACAGGTACGCAACCGCGCGGCGCAGGACCTCGTTCCCCTGCTCAAGAAGACGAATTCTCATGCGCGCGTCGCGCAGCTCTGAGGACTCCTCGCGGGTTCTTCCGGCACGGTTGCCGTCCTCGATATAGGCTTGACGTAGCCACTTGTGGAGAGTCATTTCGTGAACGCCGTAGTCACGAGCGATCAGCGCGAGCGTGATCCCATCCTCGCGGGCGCGCGCCACACGAACGACGTCTTCGCGGAACTCTCGGGGATATGCAGCGGGCATGGTGCATATCTTTCCAGGCCGCCCGACGGGCAAGCCAGCTCAGATGTCACCCCCCCCCGTACAGCAGTCCCGATCCATGATGAGGGGCCGAGGTGGCTCGAACTTGCCCCAGCACGTCAACGGGGGTTGAAACCCGCCCCTGTATGCAGCCCGAGACCCAAAGTCGCCACAATGCGGCACGCGGCGTGCGGGGCCCCGAAGGTGGTCCGTGACGGACGCGCAATTAACCCGTCGTTCGCCCGGTGGTTGCGTGGCGATCACGCCGTGATGGTGGGCTGAGCAGCGGAACCACTCGCTGACATGCATCAACGCATGTCCCACCCAGGGAGCCACGCCATGACCCAAGCACCCGAACGCCGTCGCCTGTTGCCCATGCTGGGCCACGTCAACGGCAAGCGAAGCCCGCTCACGTGTGAACTCAAGTGCGGTAGCCAGTGCATGACCCCGGACGCGAACACATCCGGCAACGAGTACGTGCACGACGTCATCTCCGCAGCCGTCAGCCGCCGTGCCGCCCTGGGGCTGGGGATGGCCGGGGCCGTGACCGTGGGTGTGGTCGCCGCGACTGCCCAGCCGGCCGAGGCCACCTACGCCTACTGGGGTCAGGGCCGTGCCCGCCTGGACTTCACGCCCATCAAGCCCGTGGACATGACCGTGGACGACCTCTCGGTCCCCAAGGGCTACGACTGGTCGCCCATCATCCGCTGGGGTGACCCCCTGTTCTACGACTCCCCGGAGTTCGACCCCAAGAACCAGACCCCCGAAGCGCAAGCCAAGCAGTTCGGGTTCAACTCGGACTATCTGGACATCATCCCGGACCCGAACGGGCTCACGGGCGTGCTGGTGAACAACCACGAGTACACCAACGAGAACACCATGTTCCCGGCGGGCTACGACAAGACCAACCTGACCAACATGGTCAAGACCACGATCCAGGCGCACGGCATGTCGGTCGTGGAGATCTCCCGCACCAAGGTGGGGGAGCCGTGGACCTATGTGCGCGGTGGCGCTCGCAACCGTCGCATCACGCTGACCACCACGTTCGTGATGGACGGGCCCGCCGCGGGGTCCGATCTGCTCAAGACGCAGGACGACCCCACCGGCAAGCGCGTGCTGGGCACCCAGAACAATTGCTCTGGCGGTGTGACACCGTGGGGCACGGTGCTCTCCGGTGAGGAGAACGTGCACCAGTACTTCATCACCTCCGGCACCGCCGAGGAGAAGCGCTACGGCTTCCCCACGACCATGCCGTCCCGCCGCTGGCCCGAGGTGGAGAAGCGCTTCGACGCCCGGATCGAGGGGTACAAGAACGAGCCCAACCGCTTCGGCTGGATCGTGGAGATCGACCCGCAGAACCCCAACTCCGCGCCCATCAAGCACACCGCGCTGGGCCGCTTCAAGCACGAGGGCGCGAACGTGCGCGTGGGTGACGACGGCACGGTGGTCGCGTACTCCGGTGACGACGAGAAGTTCGAGTACATCTACAAGTTCGTCTCGTCCCGCAAATACCGCAAGGGCGACAAGGCCCACAATATGAAGTTGCTCTCCGAGGGCGACCTCTACGTGGCCCGGCTGCGCGGCAACTCCCAGGCCCCCGAGATCACTGGGACGGGCCAGCTGCCCCGCGACGGCGAGTTCGACGGCACCGGCGAGTGGCTGCCCCTGCTCAAGGGTGGAAAGTCCATGGTCCGCGGCATGTCCGTGGAGGAGGTCCTGGTCTACACCCGCCTCGCCGCGGACAAGGCCGGCGCCACCAAGATGGACCGCCCGGAGGATGTGGAGCCCAACCCCCACACCGGCAAGGTGTACGCGGCGCTGACCAACAACTCCGATCGCGGCAAGCCCGGCAAGGCGGACGTGGACGAGGCCAATCCCCGCACCGGCAACCGTGACGGGTACATCCTGGAACTGACCGAGCGCAATAACCGGCCCCAGGCCACGCGCTTCGACTGGAACCTGTTGCTCGTGTGCGGTGACCCCACCAAGGATTCGGGGACGTACTTCGGGGGGTTCCCCAAGGAAAAGGTCTCCCCGATCTCGTGCCCCGACAACGTGGCCTTCGACAAGGCGGGCAACCTGTGGATCTCCACGGACGGTGCGCCCTCCAAGATCGGCTACAACGACGGTCTGTTCAAGGTGGACCTCCAGGGTGCCAATCGCGGTCGCGTGCAGCAGTTCCTGGCCGTGCCGCAGGACGCGGAGACGTGCGGTCCCGTGATCCACGACACCGAGGGCATGGTCTACGTGGCCGTGCAGCACCCCGGTGAGGACGGCACGTTCGAGCAGCCCCGCTCGTACTTCCCCGACTACGTGCTGCCCACGCGCGCCGGGGCCGGCGAGTTCTCCATGCCGCGCCCCGCGGTGGTCCAGGTCTTCCACAAGAACCGCGAGGACCAGCCCGAGTTCCCCGGTGGCGTGAGCGACAAGCCGGGTAAGGGCCGCAACCAGGACAAGCGCCGCAAGAACGGCAAGAACGGCCCCAAGTACCGCGGGTACCAGGGCAAGAGCAATGCCGAGCTCAAGCGCCGCGCTCGCCAGGCGCCCAAGTCCTTCGAGGGCTGAGCTCGTAGCACCACCGCACGCATGCGCGGGCGGGATCGCGGGGACCGCGGTTCCGCCCGCGTCGTCGTGCCCGGGAACAGCGGGCGACGACGCCGCGGTGTCGGCCGAGCGACGTCGGCCTGTACCCGCGGGTGACCAGGGGGAAGGCCGGCTATGTGACGTGTTTGTGACGGTGAATCGCTGCACTGAGGGCTCGCTCGGTACGTTGGAGCGACTTGCCTCCCCCTCACCCAAGGAGCACCCATGACACCCTCCGCCGACACCCAGGACAAGGCCCCTGCCGCGGCGTCCGGCCGCGTGCGCGGACCCCGCAAGGGTACCGATCTGGGCCAGTGGAAGGTCAGCGGCCGCACGCCGCTGAACCACAACGAGGAGTTCAAAGCGGAGGAGAACTCGCTCAACGTCCGGCAGCGGATCATCGACACGTACTCCAAGACGGGGTACGCCTCGATCCCCGCGGACGACGTCCACGGGCGGTTCCGCTGGTTGGGCCTGTACACGCAGCGCAAGCAGGGCGTGGACGGTGCGTCGACCTCCAAGCTGGACGCCGAATCGCTCTCGGACGAGTACTTCATGCAGCGCATCCGCCTAGACGGCGGACAGCTGACCACGGAGCAGACGCGCGTGCTGGGTGGCATCTCCCGGGATTTCGCGCGCGGCACCGCGGACGTGTCCGATCGGCAGAACATCCAGCTGCACTGGCTGCGCATCGAGGACGTCCCCGAGATGTGGGAACGCCTGGACTCGGTGGGGCTCACGACCCTCGAGGCGTGCGGTGACACCCCCCGCGTGTTCCTGGGCAGCCCCGTGGCGGGCGTCGAGGCGGATCCGATCATCGATCCCACGTCCGAGCTCGAGGCGCTGCGCACAGAGTTCGTGGGCAACCCGGACTACGTGAACCTGCCGCGCAAGTTCAAGACCGCGATCACCGGCAGCCGCACCCTGGACGTGGTGCACGAGATCAACGACGTCAGCTTCGTGGGGGTCAACCACCCGGAACTCGGTCCCGGTTACGACCTGTGGGTGGGCGGTGCACTGTCCGTGTCCCCGCGGTTGGGGGAGCGCCTGGGGGCGTTCGTGGCGCCGGAGGACGTCGTGCCCGTGTGGGCCGGGGTCACTGCGATCTTCCGCGACTACGGCTACCGCAAGCAGCGCACCAAGGCCCGGTTGAAGTTCCTGCTCGCCGAGTGGGGCCCGGAGAAGTTCCGCCAGGTGCTCCAGGACGAGTACCTGGGTCGCGAGCTGCCGGACGGTCCCGCCCCCGAGCGCGCCGTGGGTCACGCGGATCACGTGGGGGTCCACGAGCAGAACGACGGCAAGAAGTACGTGGGCTTCGCGCTGACCGCGGGTCGCCTGAGTGGTGACGCCCTCGTGGCGCTCGCCGACGCCGCCGAGGCCGCCGGTTCCGGCCGGATCCGGTTGACCCCGCACCAGAAGGTCCTGGTGCTGGACGTGGCCCCGGAGAACGTGGATTCCCTGATCGAGGCGCTGCGCCCGTGGGGGATGCACGCCAAGCCCAGCCCGTTCCGCCGGTCCACGATCGCGTGCACCGGGATCGAGTTCTGCAAGCTCGCGTTCGTGGAGACCAAGGGTCTTGCCGCGCGGGTGATCGACGACATGGAGCAGCGCCTCCAGGATGTGGAGATCCCCACCCCCATTTCCCTGCACATCAACGGGTGCCCCAACTCGTGCGCGCGTATCCAGACCGCGGACATCGGTCTCAAGGGCCAGTACATCGGTGAGGAGTACGTGTTCCAGGTGCACCTGGGCGGCGGCCTGGCCTCCCCGGACCGCGAGGAGGGCGGTTTGGGTCGCACCGTGCGCGGGCTGAAGATCACCGCAGATGACCTGTCCGACTACGTGGAGCGTGTCACCCGCACGTTCCTCGACGAGCGCGAGGCTCACCAGAGCTTCGCCGAGTGGGCCCTGAACGCCCAGGAGGATTCACTGAAATGACCAGGACCGACACCGCAGGCAACAGCGGCGCGGCGGACGCGTCGTCGTCGTCCGCTCACACCACGACCATCGAGCAGGACCCCGCGGCCGCTTCCCCCGGACGCACCCGCTCCGTCGAGGAGCTCAAGGCGCTCGTCGAGGAGGCGCAGCAGCGCTTCGGACTGCGGGATGCGGACCCGGACGAGGTGCTCGCGTGGGCCGCCGAAACCTTCGGGAAGAAGCTCGCGGTCGCGTGCTCCATGGCCTCTGACACCGTGGTCCCCGCCCTGGTGAGCAATCACGTCAAGGATGTGGACGTGCTCTTCCTGGAGACGGGCTACCACTTCCCGGAGACTCTTGAGACCCGCGATCGCTTCGCCTCGGACTGGCCAGTGAACGTGCGGACCCTGCTGCCCGAACTGACCGTTCCCGAGCAGGACGCCAAGTACGGTCCCAAGCTCCATGACCGTGACCCGGGCCTGTGCTGCGGGATGCGCAAGGTTGCGCCGCTGGACAAGGCCCTGGCCGGGTACGAGGCCTGGGTGACCGGGCTGCGACGCGAGGAGACACCCCACCGCGCGAACGCCGCGCCCGTGGAGTGGGACGAGCACCACCAGATGGTCAAGCTCAACCCCGTGGTGGATTGGAGCTTCGACCACGTGGTCGATTACGCCGAGCAGAACCTCGTAGTGGTCAACCCGTTGCTGGGCCAGGGTTACCCGTCCATCGGGTGCGCACCGTGCACGCGCAAGGTCGCACCCGGAGAAGACCCCCGCGCCGGTCGTTGGTCCGGTGTGGGCAAGACAGAATGCGGGATCCATCTATGACCACGACCACCTCCGAGTCCGTGACACTCTCCCAGCTGCAGCGTCTCGAGGCCGAGTCCATCCACATCTTCCGCGAGACCGCGTCCGAGGGCGAGCGCCCCGTGCTGTTGTTCTCCGGCGGCAAGGACTCGGTGGTCATGCTTCACCTGGCCGCCAAGGCCTTCTGGCCGGCACCCATCCCGTTCCCCGTGCTGCACGTGGACACCGGGCACAACTTCCCGGAGGTCCTGGAGTTCCGGGATCGCACCGTGGAGCGGTTGAAGATCCGTCTGGAGGTCGCCAAGGTCCAGGACTACATCGACGACGGCCGCCTGGCCGAGCGCCCGGACGGCACCCGCAACCAGTTGCAGACCGTTCCCCTGCTGGACGCGATCGCGGAGGGCAAGCACGACGTCGTCTACGGCGGCGCCCGGCGTGACGAGGAGAAAGCCCGCGCCAAGGAACGCATCATCAGCCTGCGCGATGAGTTCGGTCAGTGGGATCCGCGTAACCAGCGCCCCGAACTGTGGAGCCTGTACAACACGCGCCACCGCCCCGGTGAGCACGTGCGGGTGTTCCCGCTGTCCAACTGGACCGAGTTGGACATCTGGTCCTACATCACCGAGCAGGGCATCGACCTGCCCCCGCTGTACTACGCCCACGAGCGGGACGTGATCAGCCGCGACGGGATGTGGCTCGCCGTGGGTGAGTACGTGAGCCCGCGGGAGAACGAGACCGTGGAGCAGCGCACCGTGCGCTACCGCACCGTGGGTGACATGAGCTGCACGGGTGCCGTGGAGTCCCCGGCCACGACCGCGGAGGAGGTGCTGGCTGAGGTCATGACCAGCACCCTCACCGAACGCGGGGCCACCCGCGCGGACGACCGCGTGTCCGAGGCCGCCATGGAGGACCGCAAACGAGAGGGCTACTTCTAGAGATGAGCACCGAGAACCGAGCAAGCCTGCTGCGGATCGCCACGGCCGGCAGCGTGGACGACGGCAAGTCCACGCTCGTGGGCCGCTTGCTGCACGACACCAAGAACATCCTGGTGGACCAGCTCGACGCGATCGAACGGGTCAGCCAGTCCCGCGGCCTGGACGCCGCGGACCTCGCGCTGCTCACGGACGGGCTGCGGGCCGAACGCGAGCAGGGCATCACGATCGACGTGGCCTACCGCTACTTCGCGACGCCCGCGCGCAGCTTCATCCTCGCGGACTGCCCGGGGCACGTGCAGTACACGCGCAACACCGTCACGGGTGCCTCCACCGCGGACGCGCTGATCGTGCTCGTGGACATCACCCACGGGATCATGGAGCAGACCCGGCGCCACTTGGCTGTCGGGGCCCTGCTGGGGGTGCCGCACCTGATCGTCGCGGTCAACAAGATCGACCTGTTGCCCGATGCGGAAGAAGCGTTCCGGGAACTGAGCGGACAGTTGCACGAACTCGCGGACGAACTGGGTGTGCTGGACCTGCGGATCATCCCGGTCTCCGCGCTGCGCGGCGACAACGTGGTCGAGGCCTCCCAGGACACCCCGTGGTACGACGGTCCGTCCCTGCTGAGCTGGCTCGAGAACCTCCCGGACTCGTCCGAGCTCACCCAGGCGGAACGGTTCGCGCTGCCCGTGCAGTGCGTCATCCGCCCGCAGTCCGCCGCACTGTCCCCGGAGTTCGTGGACTACCGCGGCTACGCGGGCCAGATTGCCTCCGGTTCGGTGGCCGTGGGGGACGAGGTCGCCGTGCAACCGGCCGGGCGCACCACCACGGTCGAGCGCATCGACGTGGCCGGGGCTCCCGCCGAGTACGCCGTGGCCGGGCAGTCCGTGACCCTCGCACTCGCGGACCAGATCGACATCACGCGCGGTGACCTGATCGCGGAACCGGCCGGTGCGCCGTCGGGCACCAAGTCGGTGGAGGCCGTGGTGTGCTGGCTCGACGACGAGAAGCCCCTGCGCGAGGGCCAGCGCGTGCTGCTCAAGCACACCACGCGCGTGGTGCGCGGGATCGTGGGCTCGCTCGACGGGAGGCTGAACCTCGAGAGCCTCGCCGCGGAATCGGTGGAGTCGTTCGAGCTCAATGATATCGGCCGGGTGACCGTGCGCGTGGCCGAACCGCTGTTCACCACTGCGTACACGCAGTCGCACGCGCTGGGCTCGTTCCTGCTCATCGACCCACAGTCCGGTCGCACGCAGGCCGCGGGCATGGTGCAGGACGACAGCGTCAACACCCCGGGTGTGCTGGGTAACCTCCGCGCGGACGCGGGGGAGTGGGCCATCTGAGCCATCCCTGAGTGACCTTTGCGGCCCCGGTCCACGTCGTCGACGACGGCGCGACACCGGGGCCGCTGTGCGTGTCGGTGCCGGTCGGTACGCTCTGGAGCGTGATCAGCCCCAGCCACGTCTCGGCCACCGCCGTCCTGCGCGCCCTCGCGATGCGCGGGATGGAACACCTCGTGGTGTCCCCGGGGTCGCGTTCCGCGCCGCTGGCATATGCCGCGGCCGCAGCGCAGGCCAGCGGCGCACTGTCGGTACACGTGCGGATCGACGAGCGCGACGCCGCCTTCACCGCCCTCGGCATCGCCCGCTCCACGGGCCTGCCGTGCGCCGTGGTGACCACGAGCGGGACGGCCGTGGGTGAGCTGCTCCCGGCGGTCATGGAGGCCTCCCACGCGGGGGTCCCCCTGGTGGTGCTCAGCGCGGACCGCCCGCCCGAACTGCGCGGGACCGGCGCGAACCAGACCACGCGGCAACCCGGGATGTTCGCCAACTTCGTGCGCGCGGCCGTGGACCTGCTACCCCCGGACGATCCGCAGTTGTCATGGCCGCAGCAGTGCGAGGACGTGGAATCGTTGCTCGATCACGTCCTGGCCGCCCTTCCCGGCGATGAGCAGGATCCGCCCGGACCCGTGCATGTGAACGTGGCCCTGCGCGATCCGCTGTACCCCGTGTGCGACGACGACCACCGTCACCTGCGCAGCTGGGCCCGCGACCTCGCGAGTGAGGTGCGGCCCGTGCGTTCCGGGGGTGCCGCGCGGATCCGGGTGCACCCGTGGTCGGTGCTCCTGGAGCCGTTCCTCCCGCCCGCCGAGTCGGTGCGAATCGCGGAGTCGGCGCCATGGAACGAGCCCGTGCGTGTGACTTCCGAGGCCGACGGCGCGGATATGCGTTCCAATGCCGCGCGGCGGGTGTCTTCCGACTCTGAGTCTTCGGCGCCCCCGGCACCCTCGGCGACCGCGGGCACCGCGCATCCCCTCATCTTTGCCGGCGACGGCGCGGGGCCTACCACCGAGCGTTTCGCGCTGGAGCATTCGTTGCCCCTGCTCGCCGAGCCCTCGTCCCAGGCGCGCGCGGGAGAGGCCGCCATCGCGTCCTACGAGAGCGTGCTGGACTCACCCCTCGGTGAGCGCGTGGACTCGGTGATCCTCGTGGGCCGCCCGACCCTGAGTCGCCGTGTCTCGGCGCTGCTCAAGCGCCCCGACGTGCGGGTGATCGCCGTGCGACCCGATCCCTCCCCGTGGTTCGAGCACGGCAGGCGCCCCGAGGACGCGGTGGGCTCGTTCGAGGAGGCAGCGAGCGCCGTCGGACCCGCGGAACCCGGGTGGCTCGAGGCGTGGCGCGAGGCGGGAGCCGCCGCCGACGCCGCGGTGCTGCGGTTCGCGGACGACCAACCCTCGCTGACGCGCCTGCACGTAGCGCGGGCGGTGTGGGACGCAGCGTGCGCGGACGGGTCGGTACTCGTGGCGGGGTCCTCCAACATCGTTCGGGACCTGGATCTCGTGGCCCGCGCCCGGGGGCCCTTGGCGGTGATCGCCAACCGCGGGCTCGCGGGGATCGACGGGACCGTGGCCACCGCGCACGGCGTGGGACTGGGGACGGGGCGGCCCGTGCGTGCCGTCATGGGGGACCTGACGTTCCTGCACGACGCCGGGGGACTGCTCCTGGGACCCGGCGAACGCGTTCCGGACCTGCACATGATCGTGGTCAACGACTCCGGCGGCGGGATCTTCCAGACCCTGGAACACGGGGACCTGGGCCGGGACCCGCGTTACACCGCGACCGTGGAGCGCTTCTTCGGAACCCCCCACACGGTGGGGATCGCGGAGCTGTGTGCGGCGTACGGGGTCCAGTACGTGACCGCGGACACCGCGATCGAACTCGCCGCCGCGCTCGCCGCACCCGTGGCCGGCCGGCGGGTCATCGAGGTCACACTGGACCGGCAGAGCCTGCGGGACTTCAACGTGGCCGCCAGGGACGCCGGTGCGCGAGCGGTGCGGGAGTACCTTGAGGGCGAGCCCTCCGAACGGGAGCCTCGCGCGGGGGAGTGAATGCCACTCGGCGCTCACATGTTTTTCACCGTTCGCCGTGCGTACCGTCCCGGGCCGGCCGCGGCCGTATGCGCCGCCCATGGTGTCCGGGGCGCTCGTTAGCATGGCGTCATGACTGAGCAGAGCACTCACACGACCACCGTCCGCACCGCGCTCGTCACGGGCGCCACCCGTGGCATCGGCCGGGCCATCGTGCAGGACCTCGCACGGGACCACATCGTCTTCGTGGGCGGACGTTCCGCCGCCGACGTCCAGCGGGTCCGCGACGAACTCGCCGGGCTGGGTCCGGGGACCCGGGCGTTCACCGCGGACGTGAGCTCGGACGAGGAGGTCGCCGAGGCGTGGGAACCCCTGCGGGACGAGTTCGAGGGGCTCAACGTGCTGGTCCACTCGGCCGGGATCGCACCGCAAGCGCGAGTGGAGGAGGCCACGCGGGAGCAGTGGGAGCGGATCTTCGACGTCAACGTGATCTCCGCGGCCCAGCTGACCCGGTTGACCCTGCCCCAGCTGCGCGTGGCCGGCGGTGACGTCGTGGCCATCAACTCGGGCTCGGGGTTCACCTCGGGCCCGTCGGCGGCGCTGTACTCCGGGACCAAGTTCGCCCTGCGCGCCCTGACCGACGCGCTGCGCGAGGAGGAACGCGAGAACGGCGTGCGCGTGAGCTCGGTGCACCCGGGGCGCGTGGCCACGGACATGCAGGAGGAACTGCAGGCGTACATGGGCAACGAGTACCACCCCGAGGACTGGATCCGCCCCGAGCAGATTGCCGCGGCGGTGCGCACGGCAGTGGACGCCACGCGGGATTCTCAGGTCGAGGTGATCTCGGTGCGGCCCTCCGGGATGGTGAACCGGGGCTGACCGCGGTTCATCGCCTCCCGCAGGGGCCGCTCATGACGTCGTGATCGGGCGCGGTGATCGGCGGCATGCTCGCCTCCAAGCTCGTGGACCGTTCGGGCCCGCAGCGCATCGTGGCCACCACGTTCTTGCTCGCGGCCATCACCCTGGCGCTTATGACCATCGCGTTCCCGCTGCCGGTGCTGTTCATCGTCATCGCGATCGCCGGTGTGGGCACCCTGGGTACCCAGGTGCTGATCTACGGCTTCACGTCCAACGACTACACGACCAACGCACGTGCCGCCGGCGTGGCCTGGGCCTCCGGCTCCGGCCGCCTGGGCGGGATCTTCGGCCCGCTCATCGGCGGGTGGCTCCTGGCCGCCAACCTGGGAGGAGCCACCGCGTTCTACATCTTCGGTGCCGTGGCCCTGTTCGGTGCGCTCGTGACCATCCTCGTCCCGAGTCAGCGCACGGTGGAACAGGCCAAGGCCAAGGCCGAGGAGATCCTCGAGACCCAGGACATCCCGGGGTCCGCCACCGACATCCCTGTCACGGATCGCGTCTGATCCACCGATCCGGTCGGGCACCCGCTCGGCACCCGTGTTCCACCACGACGGCGCCGCTGTTCTTCCCGAACAGCGGCGCCGTCGTCGTGTGCTTCCACGCGGCGTCGAGCGCCCCGCCCATTGCTGCGGGATCACGGGGGCGGGGCCCCCGTTGCACGGGAGTCGGCGGGCGGATTACTCCGGGGTGTCCACCGTGGTGGGGTTGAGGACCCGGGAGAGGAACGTGCGGGTGCGCTCGTGCTGGGGTGAGCCGATGACCTCGCGGGCGGGGCCCTGTTCCACGACCACGCCGCCGTCCATGAACACCACGCGGTCGGCGACGTCGCGTGCGAAGGACATCTCGTGGGTCACCACGAGCATGGTCATCCCGTCATCCGCGAGTTGGCGCATGATCGCGAGGACGTCGCCCACGGTCTCGGGATCGAGAGCGGAGGTGGGCTCGTCGAACAACATCAGATCGGGGTCCATGGACAGCGCCCGGGCGATCGCCACGCGCTGCTGCTGACCGCCGGAGAGCTGGGTGGGCCGCTGGCCGGCCTTGGCCTCCAGACCCACGCGTTCCAGGTTCGCCAGGGCGATGCGCTTGGCCTCCTCCTTGGAGCGCTTGAGCACCTTGACCTGAGACACCGTGCAGTTCTCGAGCACGCTCAGGTGGGGGAACAGGTTGAACTGCTGGAACACCATGCCCACGCGGCGGCGCATGGCGTCCACGTCCAGATCTGGGTCCGTGACCGTGAACCCGCCAACGGAAATGGTCCCGGACTGCGGGGACTCCAGGAGGTTGAGGCAGCGCAACAGGGTGGACTTGCCGGAACCGGAGGGCCCGATCAGACACACGACCTCACCTGTGGCCACGTCCAGATCGATCCCGCGCAGCACTTCGAGGTCCCCGTAGGACTTGTGCAGCTCGCGCACGTGCACCGCGGCGGAACCGGAGTGGCCCCGGCCGGACGCGGCAGCGGCGTCGTCGGAGGACGCGCGAGATACACCCGGGGGCCGGACAGCGGAACGGCCCGGACCGGTCGCGGCAGAGCTGGGACCTGCAGTAGAGGCGGCGTCGTGCTGGGAACCCCGGGCGGGATCCGCCCCGGGGGTCGCCGACGGGTCGGAGGATGCGGGATCGGGGGAGGCTGCGGAAGTGGACACTGGGAGCTCCTAGGACTTCTTGACCCGGTCGGTCTTGGTTTCGAAGTGGCGGGACAGAAGCCCCAGCGGCACGGTGATGATCAGGTAGCAGATGCCGGCCACGACGAGCGGGGTCAGCCCGGCACCGGCGTCGGAGATGCCTTCGCGGCCGAACTTGGTGAGTTCGTACTGCTGCACGCCCATGCCCAGCAGATAGACCAGGGAAGAGTCCTTGGTCAGCAGGATGACCTCGTTGGTCAGCGGCGGCAGGACGATGCGCAGGGCCTGGGGGATCACGATCGTGACCATGGCGCGGGTGTGGGACATGCCCAGGGAGCGGGCAGCCTCGTACTGCCCCGGGGGCACGGCCTGCAGACCTGCGCGGAGGGACTCGGCGATGTACGCGGCGGCGACCACGCCGAGCGCGATCATCACGGTCACGTAGTGGTTGAAGCGGAAGCCGAAGGCCAGGGGGATGCCGTAGCCCAGGGCCAGGAACACGAGCAGCGCGGGCACGCCGCGGAAGAACTCAATGTAGAGGGTCGCGATCCACCGGTAGGGTGCCACGGAGGAGAGCTTCATGAGCGCGAGGACCACACCCAGGGTCAGGCCCACCACGAAGCCCAGGACCGTGTAGATCAGGGTGTTCTTCAGCGCCACGGTGATGATCCCGGGGAACTGGTTCAGTGCGACCTCGGGGTTGAACACGCGCTGGTAGAGCACGTTCCAGTCCGCGAGGAACACGAGTGCTACCAGTACGACGACGAGTACGGCGTACTGGATGCCCCGCGACAGCTTGGCTCGCTGCCGGGTGGTCATGGCCATGGATGTCTCCCTGTCCGTGGGTTGCCCACATATGCGTGCCGGGCGGTGTCACACCGCCCGGCACGGATGTCCTGCTCTCGGGGAGTGGAGCCTACAGGCCCATCCACTCCTTCTTCATCTTGTCCATGGTGCCGTCGCTCGTGATGCGGTCCAGGGTCTTGTTCACGGAGTCGAGGATCTCGGTGTTGCCCTTCTTCACGGCCACGCCCAGGTTCTCGTTGGTGTCCACGGTCTGCACGACCTCGAGGTCCGGGTTGTCCTTCGCGCGCTTGGACAGCGTGGAGATGTTCCCGGACACGGCCTGCACGCCACCGGACTCGAGGGACTGGAACATGAGCTCCACGTCCTCGAACTGCTGGGTCTTCAGGTGCTTGTCCTTGGCGAACTGCTCACCGGAGGTGGCCTGCTGTACGCCCACGGTCTTGTCCCCCACGGAGTCGAAGCCGCGGATCCCGGAATCCTTGGTGGTCAGCAGGGCGATCTGATCGTTGAAGTACGGCTTGGAGAAGTCCACGGACTGCTTGCGGGCGTCCGTGATGGTGATCCCGGAAATGGCGGCATCGCACTGGCCGGTGTCCAGCGCCGCTCCGGACTCGAGGGTCTCGAAGTTCGCCTGCACCACGTTCTTCTCCCGGCCCAGGTCCTTGGCGATCTCGTCCCCCAGGGACATGTCGAAGCCCACGATCTTGCCGTCCTTCTCGAACTCGAACGGCGGGTACGGAGAGTTGGTGCACACGGTGAACGTGTCGGAGCCACCGGCCTGGGAGCCGCCCCCGGAGGTCGATTCACAACCGGTCAGTGCCAAGCCTGCGGCGGAGAGGACGGCGAGCGCGGGAACGAGTCGGCGCAGGGTTGACATGTGTGCTCCTCGGGGAGATGTGGGGTTCCGGGTGAAACTCGTGGCGATTTTACTACGGGGTGCCCGGATCGGCCCGGAATCCCTTTACTCCCGGTCCCACCGTGCGGGCAGGGACTCGAGCATGGGGCGCAGTTTCGCCCAGGTCTCGGCGAGCTCGGCACGCGGATCGGATTCGGCCACGATCCCGCAGCCGGCGCTCACGCGCGCCCGGTGCGCGTCCAGCTGCACGGCGCCGCGCAGGGCGATGCCCCACTCGCCGTTACCCGCGCCGTCGAGCCAGCCCACAGGGCCGGCGTAGAGCCCACGGTCCATGCGTTCGAGGTCCTCGATCACGGCCCCGGCGGTCTCGGTGGGCGTCCCGCACACCGCGGCGGTCGGGTGGACGGCCTCCGCGAGTTCGAGGGCCGAGGGCAGGGTCCCGTCCACGCCCGCACGCAATTGCGCGGTGACGTCCGACGCGAGATGCCACACGTTCGGCAGCGCCAGGATGAAGGGGTGCTCGCCGCCGGAGACCTCATCCGCGTACGGGGACAGCCCCGTGATCAGAGAGTCCACGGCGAAGCGGTGTTCGCGCTGTTGCTTCTCGGACCCGCCCAGCTCGGTACCGGCGAAGTCCTCGGGGTTGGCGCCGTCCGGCAGGTCCTGGCGGTCCAGGGTCCCGGCGAGCACACGGGCCGTGGCGGTGCCGCGATGCACCCGGATGAGCATCTCGGGGGTCGCGCCGAGCAACCGGCCCGCACCCTCCCCGTCGTCCGGGCCCTCCTGCTCGGAGCCTTCCTGCTCCGGGCCCAGGCGTACGCAGTACGTCCAGCACGTGGCGAAGCGTTCGCTCAACCGCCCCAGCACCGCACCGAGTTCGATGGGCCGCCCGGTGTCCACGACCACGTCCCGCGCGAGCACGAGCTTGTCGAGCTCCCCCGCGCGGATCATCCCCACGCCGTCCGCGACGGCCTCCATCCAGCGCTGTTCGTCCAGGGTCCCGGGCACGGCCGTGGGGTACGACGACGCCGCTGCGTCCGGTTCCTCGGGCCGCGCCACCGCGGGTGCGGCGCGCACGAGGCGACGCCACGCGGCGTCGACGTCCTCGACCGTGGGTTCGGACGGTCCGGTGGAGATCAGGGTGAGCCACGCGCCATGGGCGTCGGTGCCGATCACGAGCTCGGGGACCATGAGCCCGGAGTCCACCGTGGAGGACGGCGCGAACGCGAACGCCCCGAAGGCCAGCAAACCGGTGCCGGGGCGCTGCACGGAGTCATGCACGGTCGCGTCCTGGCGAAGCTCGTCCCACCACACGCGCGCGGAGGTGAACCGGGTCCCGCCCCGCACGCGGTAGGCCGCCACGCGACCGAGGCCGACGATTCCCTTGCCGCGCATGATCCACGTGGCCGGGTCCGCGCTGCCCAGCAACCGCCGGACGTCTGGGTTGCGGGCGAACTCCGCGGCCGCGGGAACTTCGGACAGGGGAAGGGTGAGCGCACTCAGGCGGGGTGCGGGGAACTCGGGTGTCATCGCCCTCAAGCATAGGACGCGCGCGTGGGCGCGGCGGTGTCGGTCGGGTGGGACCGGGACCGGCCCGGCTTCCTGCCGAGTCCGCGGGCGGAGCGACGACGGCGGGCACGGTGTACATGGCGAGGCCCGCGCCACCGCACGGATGGCGGCGGCCGCGACGACGGCGGGGACAGCGGCGTCGGCGGGCGATGACACAATGGGCGGGTGGTCCGTCCAGCACGCGGGCGAGCCGACATCACAAGGAAGAACACAGGAAGCGGAGGGCCGCGGCGCAGTGAAGGTCTTGATCAGCGGGGGAGGCCCCGCCGGTGCCACGGCGGCGTACTGGTTGGCGAGCCAGGGGATCGCGGTGACCGTGCTCGAGAAGAGCGGTTACCCGCGGGAGAAGGTGTGCGGGGACGGGCTCACGCCGCGGGCCGTGCGCCAGATGCAGCTCATGGGCTTGCCGCACGGCGCCGCGGAGGGTTATAAGGCCAACAAGGGACTGCGACTCGTGGCGTCCGGGCGCACCGTGGAGGTCCCGTGGCCCGAACTGACCGATTTCCCGTCCTACGGACTCGTGCGCACGCGCGCGGGTTTCGACGAGGACCTCGTGCGGCACGCCCGGCGTGCCGGTGCGCACGTGATCGAGCACCGCACGGTGCGGGACGTGCTGCGTGATGACACCGGGCGGATCGTGGGCGTGCAGGCAGCCGTGATGGACCCGGCGACTGGGCGACGCACCTCCGAGACGGAGGAGCACCGCGCGGACCTCGTGCTCGCCGCGGACGGCAACTCGACCCGCACCGCCGTGGCAGCGGGTCTGCACCGGCGCACGGATCGGCCCCTGGGCGTGGCCGTGCGCACGTACTACCGTTCCCCGCGCTCGGAGCTCGACTGGATGGAGGGGTGGCTCGAACTCGCGGACGGCACGGACCCCGAGCGCTCCCTGCTGCCCGGCTACGGCTGGGTCTTCGGTGTGGGGGACGGCACCGCGAACGTGGGCCTGGGCATCCTGGACACCTCGCCCGCGTTCGGCAAGCTCGACTACCGCGCGGTGCTGCGTGACTGGGCCGCGTCCATGCCCGCCGAGTGGACCTTCGACCCGGAGCACCAGGTGGGCCGGGTGGGTTCGGCCGCGCTGCCCATGGCCGGCAACCGCACCCCGCACTACGTTCCCGGGCTCATGCTGCTCGGGGACTCCGCGGGGCTCGTGTCCCCGTTCAACGGGGAGGGGATCTCCAACGCCATGGAGTCCGCGCTGTTCGCGGCGTCGTGCATCGTGGATGCCGCCGAGGCCAACGGGCCCCAGCAACGGGAGAACGCGCTCGCCCGCTACCCGCAGCTCGTGCGCGCCGAATGGGGGGCCCATTTCACGCAGGGCCGGGCGCTCGCCGAGCTCATCGGCCACCCGGCGATCCTCACCGCGGCCCTACGGGCGGGGATGAGTGTCCCGGCCATGATGCGCTTCGCGGTGCGGGTCATGACGGAACTGTCGGACCGGCCCGCCCGGACTGTGACCGATCGCGCGATCGCGGTGCTGGACGCACTGACCCCCGCGAGCTGAATTGTCGATAGAGTGGTGGATCGTGACTGACCCCAGCCGCCCGAATGATTCCCTGCGCTTGCCCGAAGGGTTCGAGCTCATCGCCCAGGACTCCCACCTGGGCCCGCTCATGCTGCGCAGCCTTGATCGGATCGAGCAGCGGCTGGCAGAGTCCGTGCACTCCGCGGACCGGATCGCGGACGTCACGGCCCGGCACCTGCTCGACGCCGGCGGTAAACGGGTGCGGCCCCTCCTCACGCTGCTCGCGGCGGAAGTGGCTGGTGAGGTCACGGACGAGGTCATCGAGGCCGCCGCGGTCGTGGAACTGACCCACCTGGCCTCCCTCTACCACGACGACGTCATGGACTCCGCCCCCATGCGCCGGGGCGTGCAGACCGCGCACACGGTGTGGGGCAACACCGTGGCCATCCTCACCGGGGACATGATTTTCGCGCGTGCCTCCGCCATGGTCTCCGCCCTGGGCCAGGAACCCCTCATGATCCAGGCGACCACGTTCGAGCGCCTGGTGATCGGGCAGCTGCAGGAGACCACCGGTCCCGCCCCGGACGAGGATCCCGTGGCCCACTACATCAAGGTGCTCTCCGGTAAGACCGGTTCGTTGATCGCCGCGAGCGGTCAGTACGGCGCCCTGCTGGGCGGGGGGCCCCGCTCCGTGGTGGATCTCATGGTCGTCTACGGCGAGAAGGTAGGACTCGCGTTCCAGCTCGCGGACGACATCATCGACCTCACCGGCCACCCGGACGTCTCCGGCAAGATACGCGGTACGGATCTGCGCGAGGGCGTGGACACCCTCCCGGTCCTGCTGTTGCGCCGCGACGCCGCCGGCTCCGACCCGGCCGCCGCGGCCTCCGCGCGCGAGCTGCTCGAGCTCGTGGACGGGGACCTGTCCGACGACGCCGCCCTGGCCCGCGCCGTCGAGGCCGTGTCCGAGCACCCCGCGGCTGCGGAGGCGTGGCAGATCGCCAACGACTGGGCGGACGAGGCCATCGCGGCCCTCGAACCGCTCGACGATTCCGTGGCCAAAGCGGCACTGATCGAATTCGCGCACGGCGTGGTGCATCGCAGGGGCTGAGTTCTCAGTAAGCTTGGCGCATCCGTAATCCACTTGCGCGCCATGAGGGCTTCCGCGTGCGCGCCGATGGGATTCGTCCCGCGTGAGGTTCATCCATGTCCACAGACACGACACGTGGTCGCGCCGCGAAGGAAGCATTTTCCGGGCGCACCATGTTCATCTTCGCCGCCATCGGCTCCGCCGTGGGGCTCGGCAACATCTGGCGGTTCCCGTACGTCGCGTTCGACAACGGCGGCGGCGCCTTCATCATCCCCTACCTGGTGGCCCTGCTGACCGCCGGTATCCCGCTGCTCATGCTCGACTACGCGGTGGGTCACCGCTACCGCGGGTCCGCCCCGCTGTCCTTCCGACGGCTGCACCACAAACTCGAGACCATCGGGTGGTGGCAGCTGGCCATCTGCGTGGTGATCGCCGTGTACTACGCCCTGATCATCGGATGGGCCATGCAGTACACCGTGTTCTCGTTCAGCAAGGCGTGGGGGGACGACCCCGCGACCTTCTTCATGAGCGACTACATGCGGGTCTCGGACGAGGTCACGATCGGCTTCGACTTCATCTGGCCGGTGTTCATCACCACGGCCATCGCGTGGCTCGTGCTGCTGATCGTGCTGATGATGGGCGTGCAGAACGGGATCGGGAAGATCAACGTGGTGTTGATCCCGCTGCTCGTGGTCATGTTCTTGATCATGGTGGGCATGGCCCTGACGCTGCCGGGTGCCGCCGCGGGTCTGGATGCCCTGTTCACCCCGTCCTGGTCCGCACTGGGTGATTCCTCCGTGTGGGTCGCGGCCTACGGGCAGATCTTCTTCTCCCTCTCGGTGGGTTTCGGCATCATGGTCACCTACGCGTCCTACCTCAAGCCCCGCTCGGACCTCTCCGGCTCCGCGCTCGTGGTCGGTTTCGCGAACTCGTCCTTCGAGATCCTCGCCGGTATCGGCGTGTTCGCAGCACTCGGCTTCATGGCCTCGGCCTCGGGGACGGAAGTCGCCGACGTCGCGACGTCCGGGATCGGTCTCGCGTTCATCGCCTTCCCGGCCATCATCTCCCAGGCCCCGTTCGGCACGCTGATCGGTGTGCTGTTCTTCGGTGCCCTGGCGTTCGCCGGGTTCACGTCCCTGATCTCCATCGTGGAGGTCATCGTGGCCGGTTTCCGCGACAAGCTCGGGCTCTCGCGCCCCGCGGCCGTGGCCATCGTGGTCATCCCGCTCGCCGCGATCTCCCTGTTGTTCTTCCCCACGACCACGGGGCTGAACCTGTTGGACGTCGTGGACGCGTTCGTGAACAACTTCGGCATCGTGGCCGCGGCCCTGGTGTCCGTGCTGTTGCTCACCGCGGGCTTCTCGGCGCTGCCCACGCTGCGTGACCACATCAACTCGGTCTCGTCCTTCAAGCTCGGGCGCACGTGGATGATCCTGGTGGGCGGTGTGACCCCGGTGATCCTGGGCTACATCCTCATCGACCAGCTCACCGAGACCGTGTCCCAGGGCTACAACGACATGCCGCAGTGGTTCGTGAACACGTTCGGGTGGGGGATGGCCGTGGCCCTGATCGTCATTGCCTACCTGCTGTCCCGACTGCCCTGGTCCCGGCGCACCGCGGAGGCCTTCACGAGCCCCGCCCCCGCCATCCAGGACGCCTACGTGGACCGCGGCACCCTCGCGCGCCACAAGCCCCTGTCCCACTACCAGGACACCGCGACCCGCACCCCCGCACTGGGCCAGGACTTCTCCCTGCGCGCCATCGAGGACGGGACCGTGGTGCAGCGTCAGGCCCCGTGGACGCACGCCGGATCGGGTCACACCGACCCTGTCGGCGACGCCGCGGGCCGGTCGTCCGCCCAGGTCCAGCCCCGCCGCTCGGAAGGAGAACTCTCATGAGCACCATTTCCGTCGTCATGATGATCGTGGCCATGGTCACCGTGTGGGGTGGGCTGTTGCTCGCCCTGATCAACATCAAGCGCTCACCCGAGGAGGTCGACGAGCTCGACACCCCGTCGGAGGGCTCCCGTGAGGACGCCGCGCACCGCGCGGCCACCGACGGTGACCCGGGATCCCGGGTGAACGCCGGCGCGGCTCCCGAGTCGCGGATCTGATTCACGCGGTCCCATGAGAGAAGGCCACCCCTGGCCAGGGGTGGCCTTTTCTCATTCCGGGCCCCGGGTGCGCGTAGCGGCGGGGGATCGGGTGCTTTCAGCGGCGGTGAGACCTGGTGCGCTCAGCGGCGGGGGAGACGGGGCGCGCGGGGTGCGCGGACGGCGTCGAGCACGAGCAGCACCACGGCGAGCCACACGAGGCCGAAACCGACCCAGCGCTCCGGGGGCATCTCCTCGTGGAAGACCAGGACGGCCAGGATGAACTGGCCGATCGGTGCGATGTACTGCAGCATGCCCACGGTGCTCAGGGGTAGCCGGGCGGCGGCGGCGCCGAACAGCAGGAGCGGAACAGCGGTGATCACGCCGGAGGACAGCAGCAACAGGAAATGCCCGGTGCCCTCGGAGGTCAGGGTGATCTGTCCCTGGGCGCCCAGCAGCGCGACCGCCACGAGCGCGAGCGGCGTGATCATGGCGGTCTCCCCGGTGAGGGTGATCAGCGCGGGATAGCGCGAGCCCACGCGGGACTTGACCAGGCCGTAGAAGCCGAACGTGAAGGCGAGGCCCAGTGAGAGCCACGGCACCGCGCCGTAGAACACGGCCATGATCACCACGGCCAGCGCACCCACGGCGATCGCGGTCCACTGCAGGGGGCGCAGCTTCTCGTGCAGCACCAGGACACCCAGCAGGATGGCCACGAGCGGGTTGATGAAGTACCCCAGGGACGCCTCGAGGGTGTGCCCCGTGGTCGTGGCGACCGTGTACAGCAACCAGTTCCCGGCGATCAGCACACCGGCCACCGTGAGCGCGAGCACCGCCGAGCCGTCCCGCAACAACCGGATGAACCGGCCCACGGAGCGGGTCACGGCCAGCATCAGCAGACAGGCCACCAGGGAGAAGACGATGCGCAGGGCCACGATCTCGTACGCCGTGGCCGGGGCCAGGACCACGAAGTACAGGGGCAGCAACCCCCAGATCCCGTACGCGGCGAACCCGTAGCCGAAACCGGCCCGGGCCCTCTTCTGCTGGTGAGGGCCCGGGCCGGAAGTCGCGTTGTCAGTCACCGTCCGATCCTATCCCCGGTGACCGCCGCGTCGGTTCGCGATCAGAGGTCGAAGAAACGGCTCAGGAAACCGCGCTTCTTCTTGCCCTTCTTCTCCGCCTGCTCGTTGGTCTCGACCTCCTGGCCGTCCACCACGGCGGGGGCGGAGATGTCGTCCTCAGCAGCGCCGGGGCCGGCGACGGTCTCGCGGGCGACCACCGTCTCCCGCTCGGCCCGCTCGCCGGCCACGGTGTCCTCGGAGACGTCCCGCAGGACTGGCTGCTCCGTCGCGGGTTCGCTCGGTTCCGGCGCAGTGGGTTCGCGCGTGTCCCGCGCCGCGTCCTCGTCCTGCATCCCCGGTTGGGCCGCGGCGAACTCGGGGTCCGGGATCCGGGACATGGCCGTGGTGTTGGGGTGCGGGGAGGCCTGTGGGCCGGCGGTGGCCACATCCCCGGAGGGACCGGGCAGCACCGTGGTCTCCACGCGACCCGGCTCGGCGGGTCCGGAGGTGGGTTCCTGGTCGAACGGGCGGTCCGGGTCCCGCACCTCGCTCGCGGGGACGGCCACGTCCCCCTCGGGCTGCTCGGGCTCGGGCGCCTCGATCTCCTCGCGGGACAGCTCGCTGGGCAGCGGCTCCTCCCGCTCGGACGTGGACGACGCCGCTGCGGCGGCTTCTTCACGCTCGCGCCGCTTGCGTTCGGCGGACTCCACGCGCTGCTGCTCACCGAGCTGCTCGGCCTGGGCCACCGCGGCACGGCGGTCCTCGAGCAGGGCTTCGCGGTGGGTCTGCGCCTGGTGTTCGAGCTCGCGCAGTTCGTCCTCGCCCACGGAGGGCTCAGCGGGTTCCACGCCCGTGATCTGGTGGTCGTCGAACCAGAAGCGCTGAGCGCCGTCGTGCACGGTGACCACACAGGTGGCGTCCGTGTCCCACTCCACGTGGGCGCCGCGCAGCTTGGCGTAGCTGGCTACGGCGAGGTTGTGGTCCACGGCGGTGTCCGTGGTCAGGGACTCCCCGATGACCTGCATCATGCGCTGCTCCGTGAGTCGGGGCAGCTCGAACTCGGGGCCGTCCAGCAGCAACCACGCCGTGATGTGGCCACCGGCGCGCGCGGGGTAGTGGGCGTAGAGACCCGTGACGGCCTTGGCGGCCAGGGTCAGCCGGCGGGCCAGACCGTCCTCGAGGGGCAGCTCGTCCGTGGTCAGCTCGGAGACCTCGTGACGCTCACCGGCCTGCTTGGCCTGCACGGCGGCGGAGACCACGCGCGGGTTGAAGTGCCCGAGTTCCTGCCACGACCACACGAAGGACCCTCGGGACGCCGATTCGGTGCCCAGCAGGTAGGGGGTCAGGGTGACGGGAGGCGTGGTTTGCAGGGTGAACGACGGCGCGGAAAAGTCCACGTCCCACTCCGCGCCCTGGGACAGTTCCGCCAGCACTGCCTGGTATTCGGTGGAAAGGAAGATCGACGCGTCGATCAACTCCTGCAAAGTTTTCGTCATGGGTCCAGGCTAACAACTGGCGAGGACGCCAGCGCGCGCCGGACGGCACGTCGGTGCCTGTGAGGCCCCTGTATCCGCCCGCGGCACGTACTCGACAACGACGCCGCGGCCGCACCGAGCGACGTCGTACCCCGCGGCCGTGTTGGGGCCTCGCACGCGAGCGGTTCGTTAGGCTGGGGGCGTGCGGCGCCCGGCAGCGACCGGGGGAGATCGCGCGATCTTACAGCGAGCGGACCCGTGGCTCACGGGTCGAAGGGACACCACACCATGACCTCTGAGCCTCGGCCCGAATCGACGACCTCCGCACCCGGTGAGCGTGAACTCGTGACACGGGTGGGCGAATGGGTGATGTCCGTCCTGCGCACGGAACCGGGCTGGGACACCATGCTCGTGGAGTTCAAGCCCCAGGGCGGGCGGGTCCATCTGCGGGTGGTCGAGAACAGGGACGGCTCCGTGATCCCCGGGGCGGCAGGGCCCATCAAGCAGGACAGCCCGGTGCTGGAGACGATCGCGCAACTGCAGCGCAGCTGCGCGGTGCCCGGGCGGGGGAGCTGGTTCACCGCGTCCGTGAGCATCGCCGCGAGCGGGTGGCCCGAGCCTACGCTGCACACGAGCGCGTCCTACAATTTCCGGGAGCTGCCCCGCCCCTACGCGGACGAGGGTGCCTACACGGGCCGGGACGTGCTGGCTCAGCTGACTGAGTTCCCGCGTACCCAGGAGCGCACGCCGCTGTGGGCCCTGGAACTGGCCGATGTGGCCGGGGTCGAGCTGCCGTTCGCACCGACCTCCGAGGACGACTCCCACGGGGACGTGCACCCCCGGTTGCGCGCGGCGGCCGAGGCGTTCACTCGCGAACCCGGGGAGCGGACCCTGGCCGGGGCCCTACGCGAGGCGTTGGCCGGGACCGTGCTGCTGGACATCTCCGGATCGGACCTGGTCCCAGGGGAGGACGGTCAGCCCGTGGGGCCGCAGTCCCACATCCGGGTCCAGGCGGTCGCCCAGCCCGACGGTGGTCGCGCACTGGCCGTGTATACGACCGCCGAGCAGGCCCGCGAGATGTTCACCCGCAGCAACAAGAACCCGGATCTGGCCGAACCCGTCCTGCTGCGCCAGCGCGCGAGCGCGATGATCGAGATGGTCGTGCAGGACACCCAGTACGACGAGATCGTGGTGGACCCGGCGTCCGAACACGCCCTGCGGATCCCCCGCCAGCAGATCGAGTGGGTGGGCCGCTCACCCCACAACGAGGCACTCAAGCAAGCGCTGCTGGACAATGCCATGGCGGACGTCCTGGGGGCCCTGCTCAACCCGAACGGCCACCTCATGCTCGGCACCCGGGACGAGGGGGAGAACGCGATCCCGGTCATGGTCCAACCCTCCGAGGAGGGCGCCGCACCGGACACCCTGCTGGTCTTCACGTCCGCGGCGGAGGTGGCCGCCCTCGACCCGGCGCTCACGGTGCGCTCGGCCCCGTCCCGGAAGATCCTGGAGTTCGCGCTCGAATCGGGTGCGGCGGCCATCTGCCTCAATGCCATGGCCCCCGTGGCCACCCTGCCCACAGCGCAGCTGCGGGAGATGCTGGAGCTCGTCACGCAGCGAGAACAGGGCGTTACCTCGCAGCCTCGCGACTGAGAGGTCGGTGGGTCGGAATTGCGGCGCATCTCGTCCGCAGTTTCCACACCCGCGGGGCGTGTCCAGGGGTGCGCCAGGGCTGTATGTCAGGGGCCGCGCGTCAGGGAGCCGGTGTCAGAGCGTGGCTCAGCGGGCCTCGGTCGCGCTCGCCGCGAGCTCTTCCTGGCAGCGGGGGCACACACCCCGGTAGACGACCTCCGCGGCTAGCAGCTCGAAGCCGTGGTCCTGGGACGGCGTGAGGCATGGGGCATGGCCCACGGCGCACGGCACGTCCTGGACCACTCCGCAGCGCACGCAGTACGCATGGTGGTGGTTGTCCCCGGTGCGGATCTCGTAGCGCGCGGGGGATCCGGGCGGCTCGAACTTGGACACCATCCCGATCGCCGCGAGGTCCGCGAGGACCACGTAGACGGACTGGACGGACATGTTGGGCAGCACGGAGCGGACCTGCTGCACGGTGTCCTCGGCGGTGGCGTGTGGAACCGCGGACACGGCGTCCAACACGGCAAGACGTTGTCTGGTGACCCTGCGCCCGTGCGAGCGCAGATGCGAGGTCCACGCATCCCGCGACGGGTGCGGTGCAGCCTGAACGGTGGTCTCCATGGGGTCCATTCTATTCTTATTCTGAGCCACTCACAATAGTTGCACTCACGGCGCTCCCGCGCTGTCAACGCCGCCGTCCCCGCCGACATGCCCCCCCGCGGCCCCGGGTCACCGCCGTGGTGCGCTCGCGGCCCGCCCGCCGCGTGGGGCCGTCGCGGTCCGGGACGGGCCCGCGGAAGGCCGCGCGCAGCGGCGTCGTCATCCGTGGCGGGACCCGCGAAAAAAGTTTTCGGATCTCGCGTCATGATTTCCGATCCCGTGCGTCTACGTAGTGGATCCCGCGCGGGCTGCGCGGGATCCCGGACGGTCCGATCGCTCTGGGACCGGCGAACCGGTGCCGCGATCACCACGGGGACACATCGCGCGGCACGCGGCGGGTGAGAGCGTCTCTTTGCCGGACGGGCTGTCCGGCGCGGGGGAGGGAGGTGGCACTAGGAGACGGGGGCGGGACCGGCGCGGGGGCGCCGGTCCCGCCCCCGGCCATGACCGGGCCGGCGCGGTGACAGCGGGAACGCGGGGGAGGGGCGGGGTCGCGACTGCCGCGCAGCGCCCGCGGCTGTCACAATGGAGGTACCGAGTTACTTCCAGTGGGCAGAGAGCGCCATGTCACACAGAGCAGTTCCCGGCACCGGGGACCACCCGGGCCAGGGCGGCCAACGCATCAGCGACGAACACCTGTTACGCGCGGTCCGCGAGGGTGACTCGCATGCCTTCGCCACGCTCTACGAACGGCACCGCGGGGCGGCGCTGGCCGTGGCCCGCATGCATTCCCGCAACGAACCGGAAGCGGAGGACCTCGTCTCCGAGGCGTTCACGCGCGTGTTTGCGCTGCTCAAGGAGGGCAAGGGCCCCCGGGAGTTCCTGCGCGCCTACCTCGTTACGGCCGTGTCCCGGCTCGCTGCGGACCGCGCCAACGAGCTGAGCCGCACGCGTCCCGTGGACCCCCAGCCGGACGGGCCGCTGGATCGTGTGCAACTGTTCGAGGACACCGTAGTGCGCCAGGCGGACTCCGTGGTGGTGGCCCGCGCGTTCGCGTCCCTGCCAGAGCGCTGGCAGGAAGTGCTGTGGTACCTCGAGATCGAGGGGCGCAAGCCGCGTCAGGTGGCCTCCGCCGTGGGCATTCAACCCAACGCGGTCTCCGCGCTGGGCACGCGCGCACGGGAGGGACTCCGCACCGCCTACATGCAGGAACACGTCTCGGCGCGGGCCCTCGAGGAATGCGGCGAGTATTCACGACAGCTCGGTGCGTTCGCGCGCGGTTCCCTGACCCCGTCGCGCACCAAGGTCGTGCAGAAGCACCTGGACCGCTGTCCCCGCTGCACCGCCGAGTACCTGCAGCTCCAGGACCTCGGGATCGGGATGCGGGGTTGGCTCCTGCCCGTCCTGGCCGGGCTTCCGTTGTGGGCCGGTGCGGGCGGTCGGCTCGTGGACGCGCTCGCCGGCACGTCCCTGGCGGGCTTCGGGGGTGCCGCGTCCCAGGCTCCGGGAGTCGCGGGGATCCCGGCTTTCGACGGCGCGGCGGGGAGCGCCACCGCAGCGTCCGGGGGTCCGGGTGCCGGTGGCTCCGGGGCCGGCGCGGGCGCCTCGTCCGGGGCCGTGGCGGCAGGGCAGTCCACGGGGATTGCTGCGTTCGCATCGTCCGGTATGGGCCTGGCGATCGCCGCGGTCGGCGTCCTGGTTGCGGCCGCCGCGGCCGTGGGGATCGTGGCCGTGTCCAACTCGCCGGACGATCCCTCGGGCGGTGCGCCCGCCGTCGCCGTCCCCCCGGATGTGAACTCTTCCGACGGCGACGCCGCTGCGTCTGGCGCCCGCGGTTCTTCCGAGACACCCGCAGCCGGTCGCGACGACGATGCGGACGGCAGTGATTCCCGCGATGGGGATTCCGCCGGTCGGGACTCGGACGGCGGTGCCGCCGATGGTGGAGATTCCGCGTCCGTGGCTCAGGGGGACTCGGGCGGTTCCGACGGTGGAGGGGCCGTGGCCCTCGGCGATTCCGACGCGTCCCGCCCCAAGCAGGCCCGCGAGGACGTCCCCCAGGGACAAGGCCCGGACGGCCAGGCGGGCCGCAATCAGGGTGACTCGCAAGGTCGCTGGCCGGGCGGTGCGCCACTGCCCGGGGACCCGGGTGCGCCGGGCAACGGAGCGGGCGGTGCGACGTCGTCCTCTGCCCCCGACCTCGGCACCGATCCGGACGTCCCGCCCACGCCGTCGCCGAGCCCGCCCCCGGGTGACGCGGACCCGGGAGGGAACCCCGCGGACCCGGGCGAGGGACCCTCCCCCGCGCCGTCGGACGCTACGCAAACACCGGTCCCATCCCCCTCGACGGGGGTGGCACCACCGCCCCCGACGACCACGGACCCCGGCTGCGAGATGTCGCTCGGACTGGGAGGGTGGGAGATCATCTGCCTCGACGGGCTGCCCCCGCTGCCCACATTTCCTCCACTGCCCGCGCCGCCGTCCGCATTGGTACCGTCGGTATCCCTCAACATTTTCTTGTCCCGCTAGACCCCACAGGAGAACACTGAATGCACCGCCATTACAACGGACTGAAGACCGTGCTGCTGTTGGGCGGTATGTGGGTGGTGTTGCTGGCGATCGGCTGGATCATCGCCGGGGCCACGCGCAGCTCGTTCTTCATCATCCTGTTCGCGGTGATCGGGCTGATCGGTACCGCATACAGCTACTGGAACTCGGACAAGCTCGCCATCCGGTCCATGCGAGCGGTGCCCGTGAGCCCGCAACAGGCACCGGCCATGTACCGGATCGTGGAGGAGCTCTCCCGCCGGGCGGAGCAGCCCATGCCGCGGCTGTACATCGCGCCCACCATGAGCCCCAATGCGTTCGCCACCGGACGCAACCCGGACAACGCCGCGGTGTGTTGCACCGAGGGGATCCTGCAGATGCTCGACGAACGCGAGCTGCGCGCGGTGCTCGGCCACGAACTCATGCACGTGTACAACAGGGACATCCTGACCTCGTCCGTGGCGGCCGCGGTGGCGGGACTCATCACGTCCGCCGCGCAGGTGCTGCAGTTCGCGGCCATCTTCGGCGGCGGGCGCGGTGACGACAACCGCGGTGGCAACATGCTCGTGGGGTTGCTCATGGCGTTCCTCGCACCCGTCGCGGCCACCGTGATCCAGCTCGCCATCTCCCGCACGCGCGAGTACGACGCCGACGAGGACGGCGCCAAGCTCACCGGCGACCCCCTTGCGCTCGCCTCGGCACTGCGCAAGATCGAGGGCGGCGCGTCCCAGCGGCCCATGAACCCGGAGGACCAGAAGGTGGTCAACACGTCCCACCTGATGATCGCCAACCCGTTCCGCGGCGGTGCGGTCTCCGGCCTGTTCCGCACCCACCCCTCCACTGACGACCGCGTGCAGCGGCTGCAGAACATGGCGCGCAACGGCGGGTTCTACGGCCGCTGACGCGGCGTTCGGGTTTCGACGTCGCGGTGGGCGTCGCGTGCGACCGGCCCGTCGCGTCGTCCCACGACTGCGGCCCGCGTGTCCGCCGTCGTGCCCGGGGGGCGAACCCCGTACGGAAGAAGCCGTGATCCCCGCTCGGGGCTCACGGCTTCCTGGTCTGCGGATGCCGACCGGCGTGTGACGGGCGTGGGGCCGACGCGGTGCTGGCGCAGCGCCGGGGCCGGGTCACGTCAGCGGTAGTTCACGAACTGCAGGTCGACCTCCACGTCCGATCCCTTGAGTAGCGCGATCACGTCCTGCAGGTCGTCACGGGACTTGGACGAGACGCGCAGTTCATCACCCTGGATGGTGGCCTTGACACCCTTGGGGCCCTCGTCACGGATGAGCTTGGTGATCTTCTTGGCCTGGTCCTGGGCGATGCCCTCCTTGATAGAGCACTCGATGCGGTACTCCTTGCCGGAGGCGTAGGGCTCGCCGTCGTCCAGGGACTTCAGGGAGATCCCGCGCTTGACCAGCTTGGACTGGAAGACGTCCAGGACGGCTTGGGCACGCTCCTCCGAATTGGCCTTGATCAGGATCTTCTCGCCGGAGAAGTCGATATCCGCGCCCACCCCGCGGAAGTCGTAGCGCTGGGCCACTTCCTTCTGGGCCTGGTTCAGGGCGTTGGACACTTCCTGCTTGTCGACCTTGCTGACCACGTCGAATGATGATTCCGAAGCCACGGTTGTCCTCCTGGGTGTGTTGGATGCGTGATGTCACCCACCAGCCTAATTGCCCGCGATGAGCGCATTCGTGCCGGAACCGGGCGGATCGGTGGTGATCGGGCTCCCCCCGCAGTTCGCGGTCACCCGCGTGGGGGCACCGATGTCACGCTCCCGGCCGTTCAGGGGTTCTGGGGGCACCCGCGCTGATTTGGGGGACGGGGGGTGTGCTGTGTAATGTTGAGGTGCTCCCGCACGGCGGGGGTGCAATGCGTTTTGTGCGCTCTCGGCAGGTTACCCGAGCGGCCAAAGGGGGCTGACTGTAAATCAGCTGGCACTGCCTACGGGGGTTCGAATCCCTCACCTGCCACTCACGGGGATGAGCGATCATCCCGAAGGGGCTCCCCGGATGACATGATCCGGGGAGCCCCTTCTTTCGTCCTAGGGCCCTGCTGCAGTCGCGACTTCCCTGCCAAGCTCTGCCGCGCCCTGCTCCGCGGCTCATCCGCCCTCTGTGCCGACCGCATCGAATTCCTCGTGGAGCACAAGCAGCTGAGGGCGCCCATTTCTGCTTTAGCTCAGTAAAAGCCGCAGGATGGGGCATGATGTGTCGGGGCGGAGCCCATGGATGTGGGCAGCGGGGTGGGTGGCAGGTGCGGGAGTTCCGAGCAGCGCGGGTGGGCTCAGCGCAGCGCCGGGAGGACCTCTCGACCGAGCAGTTCCACGGTCCGCAGCGCCGCGTCGTGGGGCAGGCCGTTCACGTCCACGCGCACGAGCGCCCGATCCAGCTCCAACGTCTCGCGCATGGCCCGCAGTTTGGTGACGACGTCGCTCACACCGCCCACGAGCAGCGCACCCTCCGGCCCGCACTGTTCGCGGAACTCCTCCGGTGTCCACGCGGGGTCGTCGACGCTTGCGGCGCCGAAGGTTCTCGTGCTGGCGGCGAAGTGCGGATAGGCGAGGGTGAGGGCGTCGGGGGAACGGGCGTCGTCGTCGTCGGACACCACGAGGCCCGGCAGCAGCAGGCCCACCGCGCCGCGCGTGGAGTGCCTGAAGCCGCGCAGCGCCTCCCGGTACGCCTTGACGTACGGCACGAGCTGGTCCCAGCGGCCTTCCATGACGTTGAGCATCACGCCGATCCCGTGTCCCGCGGCCCGCAGCACCGAACGCGGCGAGCCCGACGACGCCGCCCACACCGTCTCGCGCGTCCCGCCCACGGGCGGTGGCAGGGTGACGCCCGCGGCCTCGGGACGGTGGACGCCCGCGAGATCGGTGGGGCCGGGGGCGAGCAGCTCGAGCAGCTGGTCCAGGCGTTCCTCGAAGATCTGCTCCTGGTCGAGCGGATCCACACCGAACAGCCGCAGATCCCGGTCGGTCCCGCCCTGGCCGGCCACGAGCTCGGCGCGGCCACCGGAGACCGTGCCCAGGCTGCGCAACTGCTCGGCCACGCGCACGGGATCCACGGTGGTTAGGACGGAGGCGGCAGCGCACAGGGTGACGCGCGGGGCGTGGGAGCTCAGGGCGGCCAGCAGCTGCAACGGATCCGGGTTGACGTGCTCCGCCCCGTGGCCCTCACCGACGGCCACGATGTCCAGGCCCACCCGGTCCGCGGTGCGGGCCAACTCGGTGAGCTGCAGGAACCCCTCCCGCGGACTGGGAAGCTCACCCGTGTCAGGGTGGGGAGCGCGTTCCCCCCACGTGGCGATACCGAGTCTGAAGGTCACGGGTGGCTCCTCACGGGTGATTCCTGGGAATGCTGACGGCGCGGCGCCCAGGGCGTTCCTTGTGCCCGCAGTGAACGTTCTGGAGCTCGGCGGAACGGGGTCCTACGCTGGTTTCATGGCTACTGTAGACATCACCCAAGACACCCTGGGCCAGACCATTTCTGACAACGACATCGTGTTGCTGGACTGGTGGGCGGACTGGTGCGGACCGTGCAAGCAGTTCGCACCCACCTACGAGGCCGCCTCCGAGAACAACCCCGAGATCGTATTCGGCAAGGTGGACACCGAGGCCGAGCAGGGCCTGGCCGCCGCCGCCCAGATCTCCTCGATCCCCACGCTCATGGCGTTCCGCGAGGGCATCATGGTGTTCTCGCAGCCCGGCGCGCTTCCCGCATCCTCGCTCGAGCAGGTCATCGACGCCGTCAAGAACCTGGACATGAACGAGGTCCGCGCGGAGGTCGAGAAGCAGGCCGCCGAGGCGGAGACCGGCGCCGCGGGGGATCAGCAGAACTGATCCTGAGTTCCACGGCGTATGTAGACCCGGTAGTGGCGCGCACTTCTCGTCATACACAGATGATGTGATGCCCGCGCCACACGGCACACGCCCATGAAACACGGAGGGCGGCTCCCGAAGGAGCCGCCCTCTCCGTATATCCGGTCTGAATGCCCGGGCCGCTTGTCCGGCGGGATGTGGGACCCCGCCGCCCGTCAGTCGTTCTTCACGCGGCCCGTCACGCCGCGGAAACCCCCAGCAGGGAACCGATGAGGAAGGTCGCACCCAGAGCCAGCGCACCGCCCACCACCACACGGGTCGCGGCGCGGGCCACGTGCGGGGTGTCACCCAACCGGGCACCGAGCGTCCCTGTGAGCGCGAGCGCCACGAGCACGGCCACGAACGTGACGGGGATCCGCCATGGGGCGGGCGGGAGCAGGATGGCCAGCAGCGGCAACAATGAACCCAGCAGGAACGCCGCCGCGGAGGAGATCGCGGCACCCCACGGGCTGGGAATGTCATCCGGGTCGATCCCGAGTTCGGCATCCAGGTGGGCACGCAACACGTCCTTCTCGGACAGTTCCACCGCGACCTGTCGGGCCGTGGTCTCGCTCAACCCGCGATCCCGGTAGATTTGCGTGAGTTCGTCGAGCTCGGCCTCCGGCATGGCCTGTAGCTCCCACTTCTCCTTCTCGATGAGAGCTTCCTGCGAATCCTTCTGACTCGACACGGACACGTACTCGCCCAGCGCCATGGACAGTGCGCCGCCGATCACGGCGGCCGAACCGGCCACGAGCACGGGCGTCGTGGCCGCGGTGGCCCCGGCCACGCCGACGACGGTCGCGGCCACGGACACGATGCCGTCGTTCGCGCCCAGGACCCCGGCGCGCAGCTTGTTCATTTTCTCCCCGGACCTTGTCGCGTGCGGTTCCACCGCGGTGTGCTGTGCCATGCAGATAGTTTGCGTCGCAAATGAAAGCCCCGCCAGGAAGGCAAGCCAAACCTCAATCGGGCCGGGGCCGCGGGGAGCAACACGCGCGGCACGCGACATCATGCCCCGCCCGCTCTTTGGGGCGGCGCCGCTCTGGAGTAGCCCATTCGCCGCGACGGCGCCGATCCAGGGGCGAGCCCATCAAACCCCGTCAGTGATGACGATGATCCTGGGGTGTGAGACGGGGGCCGAACGCGGGTTTGCGGTGCCCACTGGCCTTGATGAGCCGCACGACCCGCTGCCGGTGACCCCGCCACGGTTCGAGCAGTTCGAGCATGCGCTCGTCCGATCCGGGGGCGCCGTCGAAGAACCAGCACACGTAGTCGGCCAGGTGGAAGTCCCGCACGCTCACGCCGTCCGGGTCTGCATGGGTGCACTGGGTGATCTCCGCGGCCGTCCACACACCGATCCCGCTGATCGATTGCACCGCGGCGCGCACCCGCGCCGGATCCGGCTCCCGGCCAAGGCGCTCCAGGGCCGACGCCCGCTGCACCGTGCGCATGACCGTTGCGGAACGGGCGGGGTCCACGCCCGCCCGGTGCCACTGCCAGGACGGCACCCTGCGCCACTGCTCGGCCGTGGGTGGCACCCGCATCCCGCGCGGAGCGGGCCCGGGTGCCTCCTCACCGATCCAGCGCAGCAGCGCCCGGTACGCCCGCACGGCCTCGATCGCCGTGACACGCTGTTCCAGGATGGAGACGACGGCGCGGTCCAGGACGGTGCCCGTGGCCGGCAAGCGCATCCCCGGGTGGTCGTGGCGCGCCCTGACGAGCCGGTGCGGCAGCTGCGCAAAACCCGCCGAGGACTCGAACTCCTCCCACGAATCGCCGTGGCCCACCCACCGGGGCGCGGACGGCAACCACTGCTGCGCGCCCGGACCCCACGCGTCCACGACGACGTCCCGGTCCAGGGGGTTCTCACCCGCGACGCGAGGTGGGCGGGAGAACCGCGCACTCACCGGCAACCCGCTCGAGCGCGTGGTGATCCACACGCAGTCCTCGTTCAGGATGCGCACCGTGGGATCGTCCGCACCGCGCCCGAGCACCCGCAGGGTCTGGCCCAGGTGCACGGGCCCGGGTGGCGTCCAGTGCAGCCGGGTGGGGGAGTCCCCCGAACCGGTGATTCGCGCTGTCCGCACCGTGGTGGTCATGCGAAGATGATGCCACGGGTCTCCGACACCCTCGCGCGCACCCGGCTGGCATACTGGGTCCGACAACCCCGCCGCCCGGCACAGGCACCCCGGAGGGAGGATCGTGGCCCGTTCCCCCGCATCGGCCGACCCCGGGCGGACTCGTCCCGCATGGTTGCTACCCGTCCTCGTGGGAGCGTTCACGACCGCGGTGTACTGCGCGTTCTCCTGGAGCCAGTGGATCCGCTGGGACGTCCCCTCGTGGGACAACGCGATCTTCACGCAACTGCTCTCCGCGTACGCCTCCGGACACGCACCGATCGTGGACATCAAGGGCCACGGGTTCAATCTCCTGGGGGATCACTTCCACCCGCTGCTGATCGTCCTGGCACCGATTTACGCCGTGTTCCCCTCCGCACTCACCCTCATGATCCTGCAGGACGTCCTCTTCGGGAGCTCCGCCGCCGTCGTCACGCGGTGTGCCCTGCATGTCCTGCGCCCCGCCCCGGCCGTCGCGATCGGCGTGGCGTACGCGGCGAGCTTCGGACTGCAGAACGCGGTCGCGGTGCAGTTCCACGAGATCGCGCTCGCCGTGCCGCTGCTCGCGCTCGGTTTGTGCGCACTGCGGGAACGGCGGTGGCGCGCGGCCGCCCTGTGGAGCGTGCCCGTGGCCCTCGTCAAGGAAGACCTGGGGGTCACGGTCGCGGTGATCGGGGCGCTCATGCTCGGTCACGCGCTGGTCCCGTTCGCGCGTGGGTGGAGCCGTGCGGTACGACGCCGCTGGGCCGAGTTCCGCGCCTACACCCACCGCGGCGCAGGGCGCAGTGCCGCGCACGTGCACGGTACTGAGGATCGTGTCACCGCGGATGCCCGCCACGATGGGGACCGCGGCGCCGGACAGACATCGGCGGATCCCGCGAGAGCGGTCCTGCGGGATCCGGCCGCGCGGTGGGGCGCAGCACTCATGGTGTGGGGCGTCCTGGCCTCCGCGCTCGCGGTGGGGGTGATCCTGCCCGCGCTCAACCCCGCGGGGGAGTTCGCGTACTCGGACAAGATCGACCTGGCACTTCTGCTGCGCGATCCCACCTCCGTGGTCGTGTTGCAGGTCGTCCCGGTTGAGAAGTTCGTCACGTGGCTGCTCCTGCTGCTGATCGGCGCCGTGGTGGCGGTGCGCTCACCCCTCGCGCTGGTGGCGCTGCCCACGCTCGCGTGGCGCATGCTGTCCCCCAACCACGGCTACTGGGGTCCGGGGTGGCACTACAGCGCGGTGTTGATGCCCGTGGTCTTCGTGGCGCTCGTGGACGCCATCGATCGGCTCCGCAACGATGCGGATCGCGCGCGGAAGGCGGGGAGCGACGTCGTCGTCCGAGACGGCCCGGCGCGCCGAGGAACCGCGGGGGATCATGCCGGGAGCGGGGCCTCGAACGGACGCCTCACCCATGACCGCTTACCGTTCCTCCCCGGCGAGGGTGCGGTGCTGCGCACCATGGCGCGCGCGGCCCCGTGGGCGGCGCTGGTCGTCGCGCTCGCGGTGGGCACCCAGCAACCGCTCGCGCAACTGGCCACCGCCGAGGCATGGCAACCCGATCCGCGTCACGACGCCAAGGTCGCCGCGGTGGAGCGCATCCCGCACGGGGTGAGCGTGGCCACGGACCTCTCGCTCATGAACGGGCTCGTGAGCACCACCCGCGTGCATTGGATCGGCAACGGGGACGATCCCGCCCCCGAGTACGTGGTCGTGGACCGGCTCGGCGGGACGTGGAGCGGCGAGCCACCAGCGGACGTCACGGGCTACGCGCGGGACATGTACGGGGTCGACTACACGGTCGTCAGTGACGAGGCGAACATCGTGGTGGCCCGCAGATCGGCCTGACATGGCCCGGCCGTGCGGTAGGCTAGTGGTTTATCATCCCGGTTTCTTGTCTGTCGTAACCGTTTCGCCGTAGCGGGCATGTCGGTCCAGGACTTCAGCGGTAGTACCGCGCGCACCGGTGACAATCACTCCACTCCACCGAAGCGAGGTTCTTCCGTGTCCACTGACTCCCTGTCCCAGAACGAAAATCCCCACAACGAGACCCCCGAGCACGAAACCCCCGAGCGCGACGCCGCTCCCGCCGTGACCGACGCCCCCGACAACCACGACGTCGTCGTCGACGCGCAGCGCACCGACAGCGGCGAGGCAACCGAGCCCGCCGACCAGCCTTCCGAGGCCGAGCAGACCGCCCGGGACGACGACGCCGCCGAGCCGGCCGAGCAGCCCGTCGAGAACGACTCTGCCGAGAAGCGCGCCGAGAACAGCTCCACGGAGAAGCCCGCCGACGCCGAGAAGTCCGAACCGAACCTGCCTACGTTCGCCGAACTGGGCGTGGACGCGCGCGTGCTGGCGGCACTGGACGAGGTGGGCTACGAGTACCCCTCGCCCATCCAGGCCGCGACAATCCCCGCGCTGCTGAGCGGCCGCGACGTCGTCGGGCTCGCGCAGACCGGTACGGGCAAGACCGCCGCGTTCGCGGTGCCCGCACTGTCCAAGCTCGCGGAGCTGTCCGACCTGCACGGCCCGCACCGCAGCACGCGCGTGCTGGTGCTCGCGCCGACCCGCGAACTCGCGCTGCAGGTCGCCGAGGCCTTCGGCTCCTACGCGACCCACCTGGACGACTTCACCGTGCTGCCCGTGTACGGCGGCTCCTCGTACGGTCCGCAGCTCGCGGGCCTCAAGCGCGGCGCGCAGGTGGTCGTGGGAACCCCGGGGCGCGTGATCGACCACCTGGCCAAGGGCTCGCTCAACCTGGACGACATCGCGTACGTGGTGTTGGACGAGGCGGACGAGATGCTGCGCATGGGCTTCTCCGAGGACGTCGAGAAGATCCTGGCGCAGACCCCCACGGAGAAGCAGGTGGCTCTGTTCTCCGCCACTATGCCCAAGGCCATCCGCCGGATCGCGCAGCAGTACCTGCACGACCCCCAGGAGATCACGGTCAAGGCCAAGACCACTACGGGCAGCAACACCCGGCAGCGGTACATGCAGGTCATGGGCCCGCACAAGCTGGACGCCATGACCCGCGTGCTCGAGGTCGAGGACTACGACGGCGTGATCGTCTTCGTGCGTACCAAGGCCGCCACGGAGGAGATCGCGGACAAGCTCAAGGCCCGCGGCTACACCGCCGCCGCGATCAACGGTGACATCCCACAGAACCTGCGCGAGCGCACCGTGGACTCGCTGCGCGACGGCAAGATCGACATCCTCGTGGCCACGGACGTTGCAGCCCGCGGTCTGGACGTCGAGCGGATCTCCCTGGTGGTCAACTACGACATCCCCCACGACACCGAGTCCTACGTGCACCGCATCGGCCGCACCGGCCGCGCGGGGCGTAAGGGTGAGGCCATCCTGTTCATGACCCCGCGCGAGAAGTACCTGCTGCGCGCGATCGAGAAGGCCACCCGCCAGCCCGTCGAACAGATGCGCGTGCCCTCCACGGACGAGGTCAACCAGACCCGCAAGGAGAACTTCGCGCAGCAGATCGAGGAGACCATCGACTCCGAGGACCTCTCGCTGTTCCGTGAGCTCGTGAAGCAATACGAGTCCGAGCACGACGTCGACGCCGTCGAGGTCGCCGCTGCGCTCGCCGTGATCGCCCAGAACGGCCGCCCGTTCCTCCTGGAGGACCTGCCCGAGCTGCCGCAGCGCAAGCGGGACCGCGAGCGCCGTGACGGCGACGGCCCCCGCAATCGCCGTTCCCCGGGGGACGAGGCCGGGATGAAGACCTACAAGCTGGCCGTGGGGCACCGCGATCGCGTAGTCCCCGGCGCCGTGGTGGGTGCCCTCACGCACGAGGGCGGTCTCAACGGTTCGCAGATCGGTGCGATCGACATCCGCCCCACGTTCACGCTCGTGGGTCTGCCCGAGAACCTCCCCGCGGGAACCCTCGACAAGCTGGCCAACACCCAGATCAACGGTTCGCCCATCCGGATCCAGGAGGATCGCGGACCCGGTGGCGCGCGCGGGGGCAAGCCCTTCCGCGGCGGTGACCGTGGACCCCGCAACGACCGCGGGGGCTACCGCGGGGACCGTGGTGACCGCGGGGGATACCGTGAGGACCGGGGCGGCTACCAGGATCGCGGTGGGTACCGCGAGGATCGTGGCGGTTACCGCGACGATCGCGGCGGCGGTCGTTCCCGTGGCGGATCCTACCAGCAGGACCGGCCGCGTCGGAAGAACCGCCCGGACAACGGCGGCTACTCGGGTCGCTGATTCGTCGGTTCACTGCCTCACCGTGAGCCGCTGACTCGCGGATTCGCCGGTTCGCTGCGAGCCACTGAGCCGGCCGACTGAGCAGGACCGGCTTAGCCGGGACGGTCGCTGACGTGGTCGGTCATCGGCGTGGCCGGTGAGTGACAGCACACAGGGCCGTGGCCGGGACGATCGTCCCGGCCGCGGCCCTTTTCTGCTTCTCATGTTCCCGTGAGGTGTGAGGTGCGCTGACGCGTGCGGCTCAGGCCACCGTGATGATCTGCAGGTCCTGCCCCACGGTCACCGCGCCGTCGTAGCCGCGGCTGGCCAGCCGGTGCCACTCCACGGGATCGATGGTGCCGCCCGTGTTCTCGATGTGCGAGAGCACCAGGTGGTCCACATGGGAGGCCTGCGCCACGGGTCCCACGTCCTCGACCATCACGTGGGACTTCTTGTGGTGGTCGATCACTTCTTCCGTGAGCCCCACCCCGGGTGGGATCTGCAACGCCTCGTGCACCAGGACGTCACTGTACTTCGCCAGGCGGATCAGGGTCTTGCTGTGGGTCGTGTCCCCGGAGAACGTGACCGACCCGTGGTTCGTGTCGAAGCGGAACATATAAGCGGGGAACACCGGCCCGTGGGGGACCAGTGTGGCCGTGACCTTGACCCGATCGTCCTCCATGGCCGTGAACGGCCGCATGAGACGCCACGTCCGTGGCCGTGCGGATCCGTGACGCCCTGGACCCGTTGCTGATCGAGGACGCCCTCGAACACTGCTCCAGGGCGGGGCTCGCCCAGATGCGCGCGGACATCCGGTGCATGGCCACCGCGGTGGAGGCCCAGGACCCGGTGGCCTTCGTACGCTCCAACTGGCAGTTGCACGCGAGCATCGCCCGGATCAGTCCCAACGAGCTGCTGCGCTCTGTCTACCTGAGCCTGTTGGACGTCGTGGAGGTGCACACCGCCTCGGTGCAACCGTCCCTGGAGATGTCCCTGGACGAGTACATCCGTTCGCGCCTGGACCTGCACCGGGATCTCGTGGAAGCGGTCGGTCGGGCGGGCGCACCCGAGGCCCGACGGCTCATCAAGGAGCACGCCGTGACGGGTGAATCGGCGCGGCTCGTGGGGTGAGGGGCTTGTTTTTGCGACCCGCTCATCTCCTGTTAGAGTATTCCGCGTTGCCCCGATAGCTCAGTGGTAGAGCGCCATCTTGGTAAGATGGAGGTCCCGGGATCGATTCCCGGTCGGGGCTCTCATGATGAGAACCTGCGGCTCCTTGTGAACCGTGGGTTTCATCCATGATGTGGCGGTGTAGCTCAGCTGGTTAGAGCGCACGACTCATAATCGTGAGGTCGACGGATCGAGCCCGTCCACCGCTACCGTTCAGGCGCCGTTCCCCTCGGGGAGCGGCGCCTTCGTCGTCCCCGGGCACAATTGGTCCGGGACAGCCGGTCCCGCACGACCCGCTCCTGAACAGTCCGGTTCCGCGCGACCCACTCCCGAGCGGCCCGGGAACGGGCGACCCGCTCCCCGATTGCTTAGCCACCCGTCCATCAGGTCAACTCGCGGACGGGCCCGATTCACCTCGCGGCCGCTTGGCCCTGTTCCACTCGAGGAACAGGGCGCCGCACTCCGGAGCAGCCTCCGGGGCGGGCGGGCACGATCGGACGTCGGAGGGGCGAGGCACCATGGCGGGCAGCGGATCATCACTGGCACAGCGACCCACCGAGAAGGACGCGCAGTCGGGTTCCGAGAAGGACGAGCAGACACACAGCATCCTGGCGCGCCTGCCGGTCTCTGAGCGCACGCGTAACGTCCTCGAGTGGTTCCTGGTGGCCTTCGGCATCTACGTCCTGATCACCGCGGTGGGGTTGATCGGTGATGGTTTCAGCGCCGCCACGGGTGGCCGCGCGGAGGAGCTGTTCGGTTTCGCCGAGAACCCCTTCGTGGGTCTGGCCATCGGCATCCTGGCCACCGTGCTCACGCAGTCCTCGTCCACGACCACCTCGATCGTGGTGGGCATGGTCGCGGGTGGCCTGCCGCTGGGCACGGCCATCCCCATCCTGATGGGCGCGAACGTGGGCACGACCGTGACCTCCACGCTGGTCTCCCTGGGTGCGGCCGGTGACCGGGAACAGTTCCGGCGCGGCTTCTCCGCGGCGTCCGTGCACGACATGTACAACCTGCTAGCCCTGGTGATCTTCCTGCCGATCGAAATGATGTTCGGTCTGCTCGAACGCGTCTCCACGTGGTTCGCCGGGGTGACCGCCGGTACGGACGGCGGAGCGGTCTCGTCCGTGTTCGGAACGTTCGGGGACGTGGTCTCCGCGATCACGGATCCCGGCGCGGACCTGATCGGCGGCGCCCTGACGTCCTTCCTTCCCGAGGTCTGGGCGGGGATCGCCATGATCCTCGTGGGCGTCGCGCTGATCCTGCTGGTCATCCGCATGATCTCCCAGCTGCTCAAGCTGCTCCTGGTGGGCCAGGCCGAGAAGATCTTCCACTCCGCGATCGGCCGCGGTCCCGTGTCCGGCGTGCTGGCGGGCCTGTTCATCACGGTCCTGGTGCAGTCGTCCTCCACCACGACGTCGCTCGCGGTGCCGCTCGCGGCCTCCGGCAAGTTCCAGCTGCGCCAGATCTTCCCGTTCACGGTGGGCGCCAACATCGGCACCACGATGACCGCGATCATCGCGGCGTTCGGGTTCTCCGGGATCGAACGCACGGCCGGGATGACCGCGGCCACGGTGCACCTGCTCTACAACGCCTTCGCGATGATCGTGATCATGGGGATCCCCTTCCTGCGTCCGATCCCCGTCAAGGCCGCCGTGTGGATCGGGGACCTGGGGGCCCGCAACAAGCTCTACGTGGTCATGTGGGTGCTCGGCGTGTTCGTGGCCGTCCCGGGCGTGATGATCCTGCTGACCTCCGTCTTCTGACCGCGAACCCCATCGAGCGCCGAGGAGAGCGAACGCATGAACCCCGAACAGTCGTCCACCACGGACGAGCGTGAACTACTGCAACTGATCTCCGACGCCGAGGAACGGGTCGCGCGACTGCGGGAGGAACTCGAGCGGCGTCGTCGCTGGCGGGAGGCGTCCGAGGAGATGGCGGCCCAGCACCGCGAGATCGACCGGCTGGCCGCATTGCTGGAGGAGGCCCGGGTGGACTGGCGCGCGGTGGGCGCGTTCGTGCGCGGTGCGGTGCGCGAACAGCGCGCCGGTCGCCCGTGGGACGAGCGGACCGACGACGTCGCGGACGGCAGCGCCGCGCGCACCGGCCGGGAAGCGGGGGGGAAGTGATGCGCGCGCGTCGACCGTCCGCAGTGGTCGCCTGCGCGGTGGCGGCGGCGTTCGTGGTGACCGCGTGCTCCGAGCAATCCGCGGGATCCGCCGGCGCGGCCGGGGAGCGGGACGCCGTGGTGATCACCGGATCGGCCACGATCGAGCCGATCACCCGGATGGCCGTGCGGGAATCGGGCACGAACGCGCAGATCTCGTCCGAGGGCAGCAACGCCGGGTTCGAGAAGTTCTGCGCGGGTGAATCGGACATCAACAACGCCTCGACCCCCATCCCGGGCCCCGAGGACCCCGTGGACTTCCGCGCGGCGTGCGCGGACAACGGCGTGGAGTACGTGGAACTGCCCATCGCCCTGGACGCGATCGTGCTGATCGCCAACGAGCAGAACGAGGCCGTCCGGGACATCACGATGGCGGAGCTGCGGCGGATCTGGGAACCGGGATCCTCGGTGGACACGTGGTCGGACGTGCGGGACGGCTGGCCGGGCCAGGAGATCGACCTGTTCGGGCGCAGTGGAGGCTCCGGGACGTTCCTCGAGTTCACCCAGAAGGTCAACGGGGAGCCCGGGGCCATCCGCGAGGACTACGAGCACAGCGCGGACCTCGCGCAGGTCGCGCACTGGGCCGCCGAGGCGCCGTACTCCCTGGCCTTCATGGGGGTCGGCAACTACCTGGCCGCGCCCGAGGAGGACCGCAACCGGGTGACCACGCTGCCGGTGGACGGCGTCGCACCGGACCGGGAGTCCGTGGTCTCCGGTCGGTACCCGCTGGGCCGTGAGCTCTACGTCTACGTCTCGCGCGAGGCGCTTGGGAAGAACCCCGCGGTGGAGGAGTACGCGCGCCACCTGCTGGAGCACGGTCAGGAGATCGTGCCGCGCGCGTTCTTCTACCCGCTGTCCGACGACGCTTACGCGCAGGCCCGGGCGCGGCTGGACGAGCGCGTGCTCGGCCCCCGGTAGTTCGTCCGGGCCCGCTCGCCCAGTACGCTGGGAGAAATTCTTCCCAGCGATCGAGGAGAGTCATGGCCATATCCGCAGACGTGGTGGGCAGGACCTACCCGTCCATCCCCCCGTACCTCGTGGGCCGCGAGAAGATCCGCGAGTTCGCGAGCGCCGTCCACGCCACGGACGCCGCCCACCACGACGTCGCCGCGGCGCGCGCTGCCGGGTACGCGGACCTCGTGGCCCCGCCCACGTTCGCGATCATCGTGTCCCAGCGGGCCGACGCCGCCCTGGTCAACGATCCCGAGGCCGGGATCGACTTCTCGCGCGTAGTGCACGCGGACCAGCGGTTCACGCATCACCGCCCCGTGGTCGCCGGGGACGAGCTGACAGCCGCGGTCACGGTGGACAACGTGCGTCCCCTGGGATCCGGGGCCATGGTGACCTCTCGCGTGGAGATCACCACGGTGTCGGGGGAGAAGGTGGCGACCACCGTGTCGTCGTTGTTGGTACGCGGGGAGGACCAGTGAACATCACGTTCGACGAGCTCGAGAAGGGCCAGTTCATCGGGGAGCGCCGCGTGGAGGTCTCGCGCGCGGACCTGGTGCGTTATGCGGGCGCGTCTGGTGACTTCAACCCGATCCACTGGAACCAGGACTTCGCGCAGGGCGTGGGCCTGCCCAACGTGATCGCCCACGGGATGTTCACCATGGGTGCGGCCGTGGCGCTGGTGACCGAGTGGGCCGGCGATCCCGGCGCCGTGGTGGACTACCAGACCCGGTTCAGCAAGCCCGTGGTGGTGCCCAACACGTTCGAGGACCGCGTGGTCCCGAGCACCGCGCTGACCGTGAGCGGGGTGATCGGAGTCGTGGATCCCGAGGCGCGTACGGTGCGCGTGGACCTCACCGTGACCGCTCCGGACCTCTCCGAACCGGACACGGATCCGGCCACGGCCAAGGAACTCAAGGTGCTCGTCAAGGCTCAGGCGGTTGTGAAGTTCCCGCACTAGAGTGGTGCCTCATGAACGCACCACGTCTGTCCCAGCTCACGACCACGGCCGTGGGGGGCCCCGCCGAGAAGGTCGTGGAGGCGACCACGGAAGCGGAACTCGTCGACGCGGTCTCCCACGCCGACGACGCCGGTGAGCGCGTGTTGATCGTGGGCGGCGGCTCCAACATCCTCGCCTCCGATCAGCCGTTCGCGGGAACCGTGGTGCACGTGGCCACGCGCGGGATCACGGTCACGGACGAGGACGGCTCGGCCGACCGCGACTCGGAGACGGCGCTCGTGGACGTCGCCGCGGGAGAGCCGTGGGAGGACACCGTTCGGGAGACGGTGCAGCGCGGGCTGGCCGGTCTGGAGACCCTGGCCGGGATCCCGGGCACCACGGGTGCCACGCCCGTGCAGAACGTGGGCGCGTACGGCGCGGAGGTCTCCCAGTGCATCGTGCGGGTGCGGGTGTGGGACCGGGAAGCCCGGAAGGAGCTCACGTTCGGTTTCGCGGACCTGGAATTCTCCTACCGTGACTCCCTGCTCAAGCGCAGCATGACTCACGGTTCACCGCGCTACGTGGTGTTGTCCGTGACGTTCCGCCTGCGCAGGCAGGAGCAGTCGATGCCCGTGCGCTACGCCCAGTTGGCCGCCGCTCTCGGGGTCGAGACGGGCCAGAGCGCACCGCTCGCGACCGTGAGGGACACCGTGCTGCGACTGCGAGCGAGCAAGGGCATGGTCCTGGACCCCGAGGACAGGGACACGTTCAGCACTGGGTCCTTCTTCACCAATCCGGTGGTCCCGGAGGACGAACTCACGGATCGGATCCCCGCGGACGCCCCCCGCTACCCGGTCCTGGACGCCACGGGACAGGAGGTTCCCGGCGCGGTGAAATTCTCCGCGGCATGGTTGATCGACCACGCCGGTTTCGGCAAGGGCTTCGGACTGCCGGGCACCCGCAACGAGCTGTTGGACCTGGACGGCGGGGAGGTCGCCGGTGGGCGGGCGGCGCTGTCCGGCAAGCACACGCTGGCCATGACGAACCGGGGCACCGCTTCCGGGGAGGACGTCGCCGCCGTCGCGAGCACGGTACAGCGCGGCGTGGAACAGGTCTTCGGCGTACGACTGGCCCCCGAGCCCGTGTTGATCGGGCTGTCGCTCTGACGAGCGCGACCCATGGGACGAACGGAACAGTCGTGATGATCGGGGCGAGCGGCGTCGGCACGGCGCACCGCATGTGCGGGACGCGCGAGCTGAGCTGGGCCGGCAGTGCGCCCCGCACGAACGGGACACGCGGGACAGGTTGCGCCGGCGCGTCGCACCACCTGAGTGGGACGCGCGCATGAGTTCCGAACTGCACGAGGAGATCGAGCGCGGCGAACGCGGGGGCCGGGTGCACCGGGCGGTGCTGCGGCTGCGCGCGTGGTCCGAGCGCCACCCCGTGCTGCGGGTCCTGCACAAGGCCACCGTGATCGTGCTCGGCGGGGTGTTCGTGCTCGCGGGGATCGTGATGCTCGTGACGCCCGGGCCCGGGTGGCTTGCGATCTTCCTGGGGCTGGGGATCTGGAGCACCGAGTTCGAATGGGCCCACCGGCTGAATCAGCGGATCAAGCGGCTCGCGCTGCGTGCGTGGCGATGGTGGGCCAATGTCATGGCGCAGTGGCGCTATCGGCGCGCCCGGGACAAACCCCCCACATTGGTGCAGGGGCCGCGGCACATGCGTGCCACGACCCCTGACGATCCTCGCTAGGCGCGGGAAGCCCCGCCGCACGGACGGATTAACGCGCGCGGATCACAACGCGCGCACCGAAACGCCCGGATCAGGACCCGTTGATCAGAGGGTCCCCGTGGCGATCTTGAGCATGCGCCGCACGGGCTCCGCAGCGCCCCACAGCAACTGGTCACCCACGGTGAACGCGGAGATGTACTGCGGGCCCATGGACATGGTGCGGATGCGGCCCACCGGGATCTGCAGGGACCCGGAGGCGGCCACCGGCGTGAGGTCCCGCATGGAGTCCTCCTTGGTGTTGGGCACCACGGTGGCCCACTCGTTGTCCGCGTCCAGCAGGCGCTCGATCTCCGCGACGGGGACCTCTTCGCGCAGCTTGACGGTCAGCGCCTGGGAGTGGGAGCGCATCGCGGCGATCCGCACGCACAGCCCGTCCACCGGGATGGTCCGGTCCCCGGAGCGGCCCAGGATCTTGTTGGTCTCCGCCTCGGCCTTCCACTCCTCGCGGGACTGCCCGTTGCCCAGATCGGCGTCGATCCACGGGATCAGGGACCCGGAGAGCGGGACCCCGAACTGGGTGGTGTCCAGTTCACCACCGCGCTGCTTGGCGAGCACGGCTCGGTCGATCTCCAGGATTGCGGAGGCGGGATCCGCCAACGGGTCGGCCACGCTCGCGTGGATGTCCCCGAACTGCTGGATGACCTCGCGCATGTGGCGCGCACCGCCACCGGAGGCGGCCTGGTAGGTCATGGACGTGGCCCACTCCACGAGTTCGTTGCGGAACAGTCCGCCCAGGCCCATGAGCATGCACGAGACGGTGCAGTTGCCGCCCACGAAGTCCTTGACGCCGCGGTCCAGGGCGGCGTCGATGACGTCCCGGTTGACGGGGTCCAGCACGATCACGGCGTCGTCGTTCATGCGCAGCGTGGAGGCGGCGTCGATCCAGATGCCGTCCCAGCCGTTCTTGCGCAGCTCACCGTGCACGGCCTTGGTGTAGCCACCCCCCTGGGTCGTGACCAGGATGGGCAACTTGGAGAGCGCCTCGAGGTCGTGGGCGTCCTGCAGCACACCAGGATCCCCGGCGCCCCCGACCGAGGGGGCCGCACCCCCCGCATTGGAGGTGGAGAAGAACACGGGATCGAGCTGGGCGAAATCGTTCTCGGCGCGCAGGCGGTCCATGAGCACGGAGCCCACCATGCCGCGCCATCCGATGAAACCTACGGCGGCGGGTTGTGAAGTCATGCGCCCCAGTCTAACGAGGCACCGTGTTCAGCCCCGAGTCCGCGGGTCCGGGGCGGTGGCCAGCAGCTCCCGGTAGGACGGGAAGCGACGCATGTAGTCCTGGATGTAACTGCACGTGACCCGGACCTTGAGGCCGCGCTGCCGGTAGTCGTCCAGCACGCGCGTGACCAGTGTCCGCGCGTATCCGCGGCGGCCGAAGGCCTCCGAGATGATCGTGTGCTGCAGGTCCACGGTGCCGTCCTCGAGCACCTCCACGCCCAGGAACCCGATGTACTGCTCCCCGTCCCACAATTCGTAACGTGAAGCGTCGTGGTTGGGGACGACCTTCAGGTCTGGGCTGTTGTTGATCTGCGGTGTGGGTTCAGTCGTCACGGCGGGGACCTCCATCTCGAGCTGTGTGTCCCATCACGCTATCCCATCGCCCCTGGTCACGGTCCCGCTCGCGGCACCGCGCGTGTATTCGTCGATCCGGTAACGGACCCCCTTGGCGGACTCGGCCCAGTCCGCGACCTCGCGCCGCGCCCACTCGTCGTCGAGGTGTGGGGCGTGGGTGTCGCCGGTGACGTCCAGCTCGATGGTGGTCACGAGCGCCCGGGTCAGGGGCAGCGGAGCGTACGCGGCGGCCTCGCGCCACACCCCCGGGCCGCCGATCACCCAGATCTCGCGCGCGGTCCCCGGCACGAGGGATGGCCCGTCCGAGGATGCAGCGTCGGTGCGCGACGAGGTCCCGGCGGGCGCGGCGTCATCGGCGCCGGGGGCCGGGGGCAGCAGGCGCAGCGCGAGGGCCACGGCGGCGTCGTACGAGTCCACGGCCCACACCCGTGAACGGTCCGTGGGCACCGAGTCCGGACGGGAGGTGATCACGATGTTAGGCCGCCCCGGCAGGGGCCGGAATCGCTCAGGGAAGGACTGCCACGTGCGCCGACCCATGATCACCGGGTGCCCCACGGTGGTGCGGGAGAAGAACCTCAGGTCCTCGGGCACGTGCCACGGGATGCTGCCGTCCGCCCCGATCACGCCGTCCGGGGACTGCGCCCAGATCCCGCCCACGGCGACGTTGCTCCCGCCGTTCGGGCGCCGCTCACCCTTTGCGGGAGCCACGATCGTGGCGAGTGCGTCCGAGCCTTGCCCGTTCACGACGTCCCCGTTCATACCGCCACCGGGGCCTTGATACCGGGGTGGTGCTGGTAGTCGAGCACCTCGAAGTCCTCGAACTCGTAGTCGAAGATCGACTCCGGACGCCGGCGCAACTGCAACCGGGGGTACGGGTAGGGCCCACGCGCGAGCTGGGTGCGCACCTGCTCCAAATGGTTGGAGTAGATGTGACAGTCACCCCCGGTCCACACGAACTCACCCGGGACCAGATCGCACTGCTGCGCGACCATCACGGTGAGCAGTGCGTAGGACGCGATGTTGAACGGCACGCCCAGGAACAGGTCCGCCGAACGCTGGTACAGCTGGCAGCTCAGGGCGTCCGGACCGTCCTCGCGCGGCTGCACGTAGAACTGGAATAGCGCGTGGCACGGGGGCAGCGCCATCCGGTCCACCTCCGCGGGGTTCCACGCGGTGACCATGTGCCGGCGCGAGTCCGGAGTGGTGCGGATGGACTCGACCACGCGGGCAATCTGGTCGATCGTCTCCCCATGCCCGGCGGGCCAGCTGCGCCACTGCACGCCGTAAACGGGCCCCAGGTCCCCGTTCTCATCCGCCCACTCGTCCCAGATGCTCACCCCGCGCTCCTGCAGCCAGCGCACGTTGGAGGAGCCAGAGAGGAACCACAGCAGTTCGAGCGCCACCGAGCGGAAGTGCACGCGCTTGGTGGTCAGCAGGGGGAAGGAGCCGCCCAGGTCGTAGCGGATCTGGCGTCCGAACACCGACAGCGTCCCCGTGCCGGTGCGGTCCGTCTTGGGGGTCCCGTTCTCGAGCACGTCCCGCAGGAGGTCCTCGTAGGGAGTGGGGATGGGCATGGGTCTCCTCTCACGACGCCGCTGCGGCGGCCTCCGCGCGGCGCGCACCTCACGAACGGTCGGGGCGCGCCCGGGTGGGGACAGCGGCGTCGGCGTGGGCATGAACGCGGGCCGGGGGCCCGGCGGTCGGGGTGGTGTCAGTCGTCGAACGGGGAAATGATCTCGAAGCCCACGGCGCGGGCGCTCTGCGAGGCCCGGGGCATGTGCAGCACGATCATCTGACCGGGGCTCAGGTACGGGTCCGCGTCCGGCAGTTGCGCTGCGAGCGCGGGCGGCAGGTGCTTGGCGAGCACCTTCAACACGGTGGGCAGCACGGGGCGGTGGGTGCACAGCACCACGGGACGCTCGGTGTCGAAGAGCTGCTCGGTGACCTGGGCCGCGCGCTTGGGATGGCGCTTGTGGGCGGCCTCCGTCAGCTGTGAGCGCTCCTTGACCTTGATCCCGTACTTCTTGGCGTAGGGCACCACGGTGGAGATGCAGCGCAACCACGGGGACGTCACCACGCGCTTCGGTTGCCACGCGGCGAGCAACCGGGTCACGGCGAGCGCCTGACGCTTGCCCGTGGCGGCGAGCGGGCGGTCCCCCTCGGCGCGCTGCCAGGAGGAACGCGGCTTGGCCTTGGCGTGGCGGATCACGATCACGGGGCGGGTGGCCAGGGAGGCCCGCGCGTACAGGCGGGCGAGTTCGTCCAGGGGAGCGGTGTCGTCCTCGTTGGTCAGGATCGAGCGGGCCCGGGCCACGGGCAACCAGCTCATCCGGTCCACCTCGTCGTCCTCCGGGGACGCGTGGGCGAAGGGGGAGACCTCCGCGGCCCAGTAGCGCACGAGCTTGTCATGACCGCGGACGGTGTACTCGGTGTCCGCGAGGTGGACCCCCAGGGTGATGTGCAACCCCGTCTCCTCGCGCAGCTCGCGCACGGCCGTCTCCGGCAGCGTCTCGCCGTCGTCCTGCTTGCCCTTGGGCCAGGACCAGTCGTCGTAGCGGGGGCGGTGGATGACCAACACCTGGAGTTCGCCGTCCACCACCCGCCAGCACACACAGCCGGCGGCGAGGATGTCGTACTTACTCAGGGTCTTGTTCTTCGCCATGACCTGCTCTCCGTAGTCGGACGCTCGACTCGACCGCGCGGCGCGGGCGGGGTTCGGTAACGATCGTAGCCGTCTCAGCTGCGGTACATGACGTCCACGTGCCAGCGCTCGAAGCCCAGGGATTCGTACAGCGCCACGGCCGCGGGGTTGTCCGCGTCCACGTACAGCATGACCTCGTCCAGCCCCTGTTCGGCCAGGTGGTTGATGCCCGCCGCGGTCAGGGCGCGGCCGAGTCCGTGGCCCTGGTGGTCCGGGGCGATCCCCACGGCGTAGACCTCACCGATGGCCGCGGCGTCCCCCGAGGACGGGTGCACCTTGGTCCAGTGGAAGCCCGCGACGTCGTCCAGGTCGTCCGCGGCGACCGCGAGCAGGAAACCCCGGGGATCGAACCACGACTCGTTCTCGCGTTCCTGCAGATCGGCGAGCGTCATGCGGCCCTGTTCGGGGTGCTCGGCGAACGCCGCGGCGTTGACCCGCAACCACGACTGCTCGTCCCGGCCCACCTCGAACGCCCGGATCTCGAGATGTTCCGGTAGGTCCACGGGCAGGGGGACGTCCTCGGCACCGGCCACGGCGCGCTTGAGCTGGTAGAGGTCCCGCACGGCCTCGAGGCCGTGGAGCTCGGCGAGGCGTTGCGCGGCCACGTGGTTGCCGTGGGCCCAGGCCTCCACGGTGCCGTCCAGCTGAGCGCGCAGCTGCCCCGCGATCGCCGTGGCCACACCCCGTTTGCGGTGCTCGGGGTCCACCACGAGCTCCACCGTGTACGTGGACGCGCGATCCGGCTGCGGCACGACCACCGCTGCACCCACGAGGCGCTCGCCGTCGGTGGCCGCGACGCACGTGACCCCCGCACGGCCGGAGCGCACGTCCACGAGGGTCTGGTCGGAGAACGGCGGCTCGCCGTCCGCGGCGTGGGCGCGCTCGGCGAGCGCCACGAGATCGTCGGGGAACGGGATGTCGTCGTGGGCGGTCACGGTCACGGACATGGGATGCCTCCTCAGTGGGTTATGGCGCGCGATCAGGGCGTCTGGCTCCCTGCCCGCGGTGTAGCTGTACCCCACGTTACGCACCGTGGTGATCAGGTGCTCGTGATCCGCACCCAGTTTGGCTCGCAGCCGACGGATGTGGACGTCCACCGTGCGCGTCCCGCCGTAGTAGTCGTAGCCCCACACCTCGGAGAGCAACTGGTGGCGCGTGAACACCCTCCCCGCGTGCTGGGCCAGGAACTTCAACAGCTCGAATTCCTTGAACGTGAGGTTCAGGGCCCGCCCGCCCAGTTTCACGGTGTAGGAGTTCTCGTCGATCACCACGGCCCCGGCGCGGATCACGGCGTCGTCGTTCTCGAACGCGTTCGTCCCGGCGTCGGCGAGCGCGAGGCGCAACCGCGCCTCGATCTCGGCGGGTCCCGCCGTGTGCAGCAGGACGTCGCTCACGCACCATGACGGCGCCACGGCCGCCATCCCGCCTTCGGTCACCGTCACGAGCACGGGCAGCGGGCGTTCGAGCCCGGACAGGGAGACGGCCGTGTTGCGCGCCGTCACGAGGTTGCGGGTGCCGTCAACAATCACCACGTCCGGGCGCGCGGACCCGGTCAGTGCACTGCTCTCGTCCGGGGCGTGCACCCGCACCCGGTGCGGCAGCAGCTCGAGCGCGGGCAGTGCGGACTCCACGGCGGGGGAGGCGGTGCTGAGCAGGGCGATGTGGGTCACTGTGGGATCCGCTCGGACGCGAGGTGACCGCTCCCGCGCGGGCACGGCCGATGACCGGGCCAGTATAGGCGGGCCCCGTGGACGTGCGGGGGTACACGTGACCCGCCGCGAGGCCCGCGCCGGTTACCCTGAAACGGGTACGCACCACACCGCCCGCCCTCGGCCCCGAAGGAACCCCGCCATGAAGTACGCGCGCATCATCGTCGCCGCCGTGGTGGCGCTCGTCCTCGCGCTCACGGCGGGCGTGATCGGCTCGTGGGCGCCGCTGCTCGTGTCCGTGGCCATGGCCGTGACGATCGGTGTGGGGTGGCCCGCCGCCGCGGGGATCCAGGCGCGGCGCCGGCACAACGTGCTCATCGCGGTGGCCGGCACCCTCGCGTGCCTGCTCGTACAACTCGTCCCGTCCCAGCGCCTCGTGTGGTTGCCCGCGATCATCGGTGTGTCCTTCATGGCCGTGTGCGTGGCCGAACTCGTGCGGGGGGAGGGTGCCAAGTACCGTCTGGAATCCGCGCTGGCCTCCGCGACGGGGGTCCTGGCCGCGGTTGCCGCCTCGGGGTGGATCGCGTTCTCCCGCGTGGCCCACGACCAGGGACTGAGCAGGTGGCTCACCGTCGCGGGCGTGGGCGCCCCGCTGACCATCATCCTGGTGGTCGCCGGTGCCCGCGTGATCTCCGCGGCCCCCGAGAACCTGCGCCGCAGGGGCATGATCACGCTCGGTGTCACACCCGTGGCACTGTTCGGTATGGTGGCCGTTTTCGCGACCCAGCTACTGGCCGCCGTGGTAGCGTGAAGCCATGCTTGCTCTCGAAATCTTCTACCTCGTTCTGCTCGGCCTCGCGGGCCTGTGCATCCTCGGAATCTCCTTGAAGGTCGTGTTCAGCCTCTTCAAGGGCCAGCTGTAACTCGTGCCCGTCGAGATCCCCACGGACCTGACCCCCGAACTCGTTCCCTTCGCATGGCTGTTGGGCACGTGGGAGGGCAACGGCTTCATGGGATACGGCGCCGCCGAACAGCGTGCCTTCCGGCAACGCGTCACGTTCGAACAGACCGGCTTACCGTTCATGATCTACCGCGCGCAGACCACGCTGCTCAACGAAGAGGGCGAACCCCAGCGCGAGGCCACGTACGAACAAGGGTTCTGGGAGCTCGCCCGTAACCGTGAGGACGGCGACATCGGACCCGGGATGCTCCCGCCGGACCCCGTGCCCGTGCTCAAGTCCGCACAGGACGTCGAGGACCTGCGCAACGCGGACGGCGGCTTCGACATCTCCGTGACGATCGCCCAGCCCGGCGGCGTCGCCGAGCTGTACCTGGGCCAGATCAAGGGCCCGCGCGTGGACCTCAGCACGGACGCCGTGATCCGCGCCCGCGGTGCCAAGGAGTACGTCTCCGGGACCCGGCTCTACGGGCTCGTCAACAACCACCTCATGTGGGCGTGGGACATGGCCGCGCAGGGCCACGAACTCGCGACGCACGCTTCCGCCGAACTGAGCAAGGTCGAACCCCAGAAGTGACTGACACCGCACCCTCATACTCCTCCGTCCTGTTGCACCGCCACGGTGCCGTGACCGCGGAAGCGCTGGACGAGGGGGTCGCGGCGCACTACGGCGCCCCCGTGCACGAACAGCGCGCCCTGGCCCGGGGGAGGGCCGTGGTGGACCAGTCCCAGCGCGGCGTCGTGACCGTGAGTGGCCCCGATCGACTGAGCTGGCTCACCACCTTGTCGTCGCAGGTGCTCACCGGACTGACCCCGGGGGTCAGTACCGAAACCCTCTTCCTGAGCATCCAGGGCCGCGTGGAATTCGCTCCGCACGTGGTCGACGATGGCGGGACCACGTGGTTGATCACCGAGGCCCGGGAGGCCGCAGGGCTCGCCGACTGGCTGACCACCATGCGCTTCGCCCTGCGGGTGGAGATCGAGGACGTCAGTGACCGCTGGGCGGTGCTCGTCGCCACGCGGGACCTTCGTGAGTTGCTTCCCGCCCAGACCAACCCCATGCTGGTGTGGCACGACCCGTGGCCGGGCGTCGGCGCGGGCGGTCACGCCTACGCCGTGACCGAGGACCACCCGGGTGCCGCGCGCTCGTGGTACGAACACCTGATTCCGCTCGCGTCGTTGGAGACCGCGGTCGCGGCTCTCGAGGAACAGGGGTACTCGCTCGCCGGTTCGTGGGCCGCGGAGGCCCTGCGGATCGAGGCCTGGCGGCCGCGCTGGGGCGCGGACACGGACGAGAAGACCATTCCGCACGAACTGGACTGGATGCGCACCGCCGTGCACCTGGCCAAGGGCTGCTACAAGGGCCAGGAGACCGTGGCCCGCGTGCACAACCTGGGCCACCCGCCGCGCCGGCTCACGTTCCTGGACCTGGACGGTTCCCAGCACACGCTCCCGGGCCCCGGGGCCACGGTCGAGCTGAACGGCAAGGTCGTGGGTCGCGTGACCGCGGCCCAGTTGCACCACGAGGCCGGCCCCATCGCGCTCGCCGTGCTCAAACGCTCGGTCGCCCCGGACGCGGTGCTCACCGTGCGGGACACCGTCGTGCAGGGCTCGGAGGAGGCTGCATCGAACGGCAACGGCGCGTCCGACGACGCCGCGGGCGGCACGTCCGCGGACGCACCCGCCGAACAGTGGGCCGCCGCCCAGACCGTGGTGGTCCCCCCGGATGCCGGGTCCGTGGTGGGCCGGGCCCAGGGGCTCATGCGCGGTCCGCGCGGCGGTGGAATGCGGCTCTGACCTAACACGACTGACATGTGGTGACGCCCCGTTCCCCTCGGAGGGGAACGGGGCGCCACCACGAGTCGGGGCTCAGCGACCGAACAGCACCTTGGCCTCGTCGTAGCGGTCCTGCGGTACCACCTTGAGCCCGTCGAGCGCCTCGGAGAAGTCCACGCGCACCACGTCCGTGCCGCGCAGCGCGCACATCTTGCCCCACTGCTTCTCGGTGGCCATCCCCACGGCGGCGATCCCCAGTCGCGTGGCCAGGACACGGTCGAAGCCGGTGGGCGCGCCACCGCGCTGGATGTGACCCAGGATCGTGTTGCGGGTCTCGATGCCGGTGTTCTCCTCGATCTCCCGCGTCACGAAGTCCCCGATGCCCCCCAGCCGCGGGCGCCCGGACGCCTCGGTGCCCTTGCCCGCGATGGCCTCCTCGCGGTCGTCGGGGATGAAGCCCTCCGCCACGACAACGAGCGGTGAGCGGCCACGCTCGTGGACCTCACGGACCCACTCGGAAACCTGCTCCATGGACTCCCGGAATTCGGGGATCAGGATGGCGTGCGCGCCGGCGGCCATGCCGGAGTGCAGCGCGATCCAGCCCACGTGGCGGCCCATGACCTCCGCGACCATGCACCGGTGATGCGATTCGCCGGTGGTGCGCAGCCGGTCCATCGCATCCGTTGCGATCGAGACCGCGGTGTCGAAACCGAACGTGAAGTCGGTGGCCTGCAGGTCGTTGTCGATGGTCTTGGGCACGCCCACCACGGGCAGCCCCGCATCCGCGAGCCGCTTGGCGCCGGCCAGGGTGCCTTCGCCGCCGATCGCGACCACGGCGTCGATCCCGTGACGCTCCAGGACCTTGGCGATGTTCTCGGGACCGCCCTGGGGGCCGTCGAAGGGGTTGGTGCGCGAGGTGCCCAGGATGGTCCCGCCCTGGCGCGCGAGGCCGCGTACGCTTTGCCGCGGCAGGTCGATGATGTCCCCTTCGACGACGCCGCGCCAGCCGTCCCGAAAGCCCACGAACTCGTGATCGAAGGATTTGATGCCGTGCAACACCGCGCCGCGGATCACCGCGTTGAGTCCGGGGCAGTCCCCGCCGCTGGTCATGAGCCCGATTCGCATGTGTGCCTCAGTTCCCCTCTGTCGTGTCGTGTCGTGTCGTTGTTCCCCTTCCATCCTAGTGACGCGCGCTCGGCGTTGCCCGGGACACCGGATGAACGGACGCGCGGCACACGGTGGGCCCCGTCCACCCGTGGTTAATGTGGACAACTAAGATCGGGGGAGGATCTGTGAACACGCCGTTCGCGATGTCAGGCCACCAGGAGGACGTTATGACCGCCCAGCAAGAACCGGCCCGGGAGAACCTGCGCGAGTTCATCGACAAGCTCGTGGACCAGGGGTACACCGTGCGGGACGGGCAGTCCCCGGACCCGGATCTGATCGACCCGGGTGGAAGCGCGGTGGAGACGTGGCGTGAGGGGTACCCGTACGACGAGCGGATGTCCCGCGAGGACTACGAGCTCGAGAAGTACCAGTTGCAGATCGAGCTGTTGAAGTTCCAGTACTGGGGCCAGGACAACGACCTCAAACACGTGATCGTGTTCGAGGGTCGGGACGCCGCGGGCAAGGGCGGGACCATCAAGCGTTTCACCGAGCACCTCAACCCCCGCGCCGCCCGCGTGGTGGCCCTGAACAAGCCCTCGGACCGCGAGCAGGGCCAGTGGTACTTCCAGCGCTACATCCAGCACCTGCCCACCAACGGTGAGATCGTGCTGTTCGACCGCTCGTGGTACAACCGCGGCAACGTGGAGCGCGTGATGGGCTTCTGCACGGACGAGCAGTACGAGAGCTTCATGCTGCAGGCGCCCGTGTTCGAGAAGATGCTCGTGGACTCGGGGATCCACCTGACCAAGTTCTGGTTCTCGGTGACGCAGCACGAGCAGCGCACGCGCTTTGCGATCCGCCAGATCGACCCGGTGCGCCGCTGGAAGCTCTCGCCCATGGACCTCGCGTCCCTGGACCGCTGGGAGGACTACACCGTGGCCAAGGAGGAGACCTTCCGCCGCACGGACACGGACCACGCCCCGTGGATCACCATCAAGTCCAACGACAAGAAGCGCGCCCGCCTCAACGCCATGCGCTTCTTCCTCAACCAGTTCGACTACGAGGACAAGGACACCTCCGTGGTGTACCCGCCAGACCCGCTGATCGTGCGCCGCGGCCGCGACGCCGTGGACGACTGATACCCGGCTCCTCCCACTGTCCCCCGGAAGCGTCCATGGTTGGTTCCACCCCGTGAGCCGCCCGGCCTGATTGATTCGTGGCTGGGCGGCCGCTGGCGTATCCACCCTGTGCGAGGCCACGTCCCACTACGCGGTGGACCCGAACCCGCCGAACATGGCCCTCCTGGCGTTGACCCTCCCGGCCGCGGGGCTCGTGTGCGTGCTTCTCGCCGGGCGGCGTCTCGGCGCCGTACGAATCGCGTGTGCCGTGGCGCTGAACCAGGTGCCCTTCCACGCGCCGTTCTCGCTGGGCGGTCATGCCGCGGGGCCGTCCTCCCACGTGATCGGGACGGCCCACGCCCAGGGTCATGCCCTGCGCCCCGTCCCCCTGGCCTACCCCCTGCCCCCGCGCGCGTGGTCACCCGTGCGCATCATCTCCCCACGCGGACCGCCGGCTCTCTCCGTCTGAGCCGCTTTCCTTTCGAGCACACCCCGGGCACTCGCCTGCGGGGTGTCCTCACCACCTGCCGTCGAGAGGTACTTCATCATGTCCGCAATACGGAACGCACTGTCGTCCGAACGCGCCCGCGAGGGCGCGCGCCCCTCCCACGCCTGGTTCATGGCCCTGCTGCAAAGACTGCACTCTGCCGCTGCGCACCACGATCGACTGGTTGCACCGGGACCTGCTGCTGGGTGAGCCCGGGCGGCTCTACAGCGAACTCGCGGCCTCGTGCTCGCGGCGGATCTCGCGGTCGCCGTCGTCGCACAACGCCGCCCGGCCCGGGAATCCGCGCACTGATCACCCGTGCGGACGGCGCTCCCCGAACGGGCCGTACGGCCTGAACGGGCCGCGCCGTCTGAACGGAAGGCGCTCCCTGCACGAACGGCGCCCCTGAACGAACGGCGCCCCCAACAGCGGTCATCCGCCGTCGGGGGTGCGTGCGCTGGGGAGGGTGCGTGCGCGGTGAAGGGTGCGTCCGCGCGGGGGCCTCAGGCGGTCTCGCCCCGGAAGTTGTGCCGGTCCACGAGCGCCCACGACGCCGCGGCGTTGACAGCGGCCACGGTGAACACCGAGGGCCACGCGCCGATCTTCTTGGCCAGCGGGTGGGACAGTCCGAACCCGGCGAGGTACAGCACGCTCAGGCCCGCGGTCGTGGCGGGTCCCGCGGAGCGGTACCACGTGCGCCCGGCGACCACGCCCTTCGCGAGCAGGACCGCGCCGCCCAGGGCGCGCACCCCCGTGAAACGGGCCACCGCGTAACCGCCGATCAGTCCGCCGGCCACCACAGCCGAGCTGGGCAGGGCCACGGCGGAGGGCAGCAATTCGTCCAGCTCGTGCAAGGTCTCTTTGACGCTCATTCGGTGCCTCCCAGGAAGTTCTGCAGACGGGACAGGCCCTCGGCGAGATCGTCGTCGCCCAGGGCGTAGGACAGGCGCAGGTACCCGGACGGGCCGAAGGCCTCACCCGGGACCACTGCCACCTCCGCCTTCTCGAGGATCAGTTCCGCGAGCTCCGCGCTCGTGGTGGGCGTGACGCCCGCGAACTCGCGGCCCAACAGCGCCGTGATGTCTGGGTACGCGTAGAACGCACCGGTGGGGGTGGGGCACACCACGCCGTCGATCGCGTTGAGCCCGTCCACGATCGTGCGACGACGCCGGTCGAAGGCCTCGCGCATGCGTTCCACCTGGTCCATGGGCCCGTTCAGTGCGGCCAAGGCCGCGCGCTGGGCCACGTTGTTCACGTTGGAACTCAGGTGCGACTGCAGGTTGGTCGCGGCCTTCACGACGTCTGCGGGACCAACCAGCCAGCCCACACGCCACCCGGTCATCGCGTAGGTCTTGGCCACGCCGTTGAGCAGGATGAGGTTCTCGTGCAGCTCGGGTACGGCGCGGGCCATGGAGGTGAACTCCACGTCGTCGTACGTGAGGTGCTGGTAAATCTCGTCGCTGATCACGAAGATGCCCTTGGCCGCGGCCCATTCACCCACGGCCCGGGTCTCCTCGGCGGTGTAGACCGCACCCGTGGGGTTGGAGGGCGAGCAGAACAACAGGGCCTTGGTGTGTTCCGTGTATGCGGCCTCCAGTTGTTCGGGCGTGACCTTGTACTCCTGGTCCGCACCCGCGAAGACCTCCACGGGGTTGCCGCCGGCCAGTCGGATGGCTTCAGGGTAGGTGGTCCAATATGGGGCGGGCAGCAGGACGTCGTCGCCGTCGTCCACGACCGTCTGGAACGCCTGGTACACGGCCTGCTTGCCGCCGTTGGTCACGAGCACCTGGGAGGGCTCCACGGCCCATCCGCTGTCGCGCTGCGTGGCTTGCGCGATCGCTGAACGCAGCTCGGGCAGTCCCGCGGCGGGGGAGTAGCGGAAGTTCTTGGGGTCCTGGAGGGCCTCGGCGGCGGCATCCACGATGTAGTCGGGGGTCGCGAAGTCCGGTTCACCCGCGCCGAAGCCGATCACCGGCCGCCCCTCGGCCTTGAGGGCCTTGGCCTTGGCGTCCACGGCGAGGGTCGCGGACTCCGCGATCGCCGAGATCCGATGCGAGATGCGCTGCTGCGCTGGTGACATGGTGATCATTTCTCCTGGGCTGACTGGGCTGCTTGGACTGACCGGGTCGTCCCGGCGGGCGGGCCTCACACTGGCCCGCGCACGGATCCGTACGGGAACCTGACGGGCCCGGGGTCCGACCGGGGACGCGGACACCGCTCCCAGCTTAGGTGGCCGGGCCCCTGCTTTGCACGGGACGCGGCGGGCGCGTACCATGGTCTGTTGGTGCCGCCACCAGTGCGGTGCGCTCTGCCCCGGGATGGACTCCCGACGGCGGGATGACGGGCCGATGATAGGCTCGGGCACCGGATTTCGTGTCGCGCACGGCTGCGGCGCGGTGTCGAAGGGCAGTGGCGCAATTGGTAGCGCAGCGGTCTCCAAAACCGCAGGTTGCAGGTTCGAGTCCTGTCTGCCCTGCTTCAGGACCCACAACGGCACGCACACCACCGCCGAGAAGTTGCTTCACGCAGGGGAGAGCCGATGTCGCACACCGTCACAGGACAGACCCCGGGTCAACCTGCGGGTTCCGATCACAAACGTGGGATCTTCGGCCGGATCTGGCTGTTTATCCGTCAGGTCGTGGGAGAACTCAAGAAGGTCGTCGCCCCGTCCCGCCGGGAACTGGTCAACTTCGTCCTGGTCGTGCTGGCGTTCGTGGCGTTCATGATGGTGTTGATCTCCCTGTTGGACCTGGGCTTCGGTCAGGTGGCCATCTGGCTGTTCGGGAACGGCGACCAGGCCCAGTAAGTCCTTCCACCACTTCCAGACGTCCACAGAAAGCAGGAATCCCCGGTGACCGATCACGAGCTCGATAACGACGACACCCAGCCCGCTCAGCTCGACTCCCTGATGGCGGACGCTGCGCGGGACGAGTCGGCGCAGAGCACGTCCGAGACCACCGAGACCACGGATCCGCAGCAGGACTCCGACGAGCGCACCGTGCAGGAAGCCGACCTCGACGCCGCCGAGGGTAACGGCGAGGCCGTGCCCGTCCCCACCGAGGACGCCGCGGCCACGGCGGAAGCCGCCGAAGACGACGTCGACCCCGCGGTGGAATTTAAGGCCAAGCTGCGCCGCCAAGAGGGCGACTGGTTCGTGATCCACACGTACGCGGGGTACGAGAACCGTGTGAAGACCAACCTCGAGACCCGCATCCAGTCCCTCAACATGGAAGAGGACATCTTCCAGATCGAGGTGCCCATGGAAGAGGTCGTGGAGATCAAGAACTCGCAGCGCAAGACCGTGCGCCGCGTGCGGATCCCCGGGTACGTGCTCGTGCGCATGAACCTCACGGACGCCTCCTGGGGCGCGGTGCGCCACACCCCGGGTGTCACGGGCTTCGTGGGCCAGGACGCCTACAACCCGGTGCCGCTGCGCCTGGACGAGGTCTTCGACATGCTCGCCCCCACGTTCGAGACCCCCGAGAAGGCCAAGGGCCTGGGCGAGACCGCCGGTTCCAGCGCGGGTGCCCAGGGTGGCGCCCAGCAGGTCACCGTGGACTTCGAGGTCGGCGAGTCCGTGATCGTGAAGGAGGGCCCCTTCGAGACCCTCCCGGCCACGATCTCCGAGATCAAGGTGGAATCCCAGCAGCTCGTGGTGCTGGTGTCCATCTTCGAACGCGAGACCCCCGTGACCCTCGGTTTCGACCAGGTCACCAAGATCTAGTCCCCCAAGATTTCGGAAACCGGCCCCGGATGTGCTTTGGTCCGGGGTGTTTCCGTTCGGTCGCCGCGCCACGGCGACCACCCGCCGTCGTACGCTCCTGTGCGGCGGTACGCACAGCTAGAAGAAGGACCATCACATGGCTCCCAAGAAGAAGGTCGCAGGCCTGATCAAGCTGCAGATCCAGGCGGGCGCCGCCAACCCGGCTCCCCCCGTGGGTCCTGCGCTGGGTCAGCACGGCGTCAACATCATGGAATTCTGCAAGGCCTACAACGCGGCCACCGAATCCCAGCGCGGCAACATCGTGCCGGTCGAGATCACCGTGTACGAGGACCGCTCGTTCACGTTCGTCACCAAGACCCCACCCGCCGCGCAGCTGATCAAGAAGGCCGCTGGCGTCGCCAAGGGCTCCGGTGTCCCGCACACCAACAAGGTCGGGAAGATCACCATGGACCAGGTCCGTGAGATCGCCGAGACCAAGAAGGAAGACCTCAACGCCAACGACGTCGAGGCCGCCGCGAAGATCATCGCCGGCACCGCCCGTTCCATGGGCATCGAGGTCAACTGAGCTCTCCCGAGCTCGTAACGAAGACAACCATCGTGGCAGGGCCGAGCGCGGCCCGCTGACCACAACTGCACAAGGAGAACAAGCAGATGGCACAGCGCAGCAAGGCATACCGGGCAGCTGCCGAGAAGATCGAGGCGGGCAAGTTCTACGCTCCCGCCGAGGCGGTCGCCCTGGCCAAGGAACTGGCCGAGAACAGCAAGTCCGATTCCACCGTCGAGGTGTCCATGCGCCTCGGTGTGGATCCCCGCAAGGCGGACCAGATGGTCCGCGGCACCGTGAACCTGCCCAACGGCACGGGCAAGACCGCCCGCGTGGTCGTGTTCGCGACCGGTGACAAGGCCGCCGCGGCCGAGGCCGCCGGTGCGGACTTCGTGGGTTCCGACGACCTGATTGCCAAGGTCCAGGGCGGTTGGACCGATTTCGACGCCGCCGTGGCCACCCCGGACATGATGGGCAAGGTGGGTCGTTTGGGCAAGATCCTGGGTCCTCGTAACCTCATGCCGAACCCCAAGACCGGCACCGTGACGATGGACGTGGCCAAGGCCGTGTCCGACATCAAGGGCGGCAAGATCGACTTCCGCGTGGACAAGCACTCCAACCTGCACTTCATCATCGGCAAGGCGTCCTTCGACGCCCAGAAGCTCGCCGAGAACTACGGTGCCGCGCTGGAAGAGGTGCTCCGTCTGAAGCCGGCCGCGTCCAAGGGTCGTTACATCACCAAGGCCACCGTGGCCACCACGTTCGGCCCGGGCATCCCCGTGGACCCGAACGCCACCGAGGTCACCACCCAGGCGTGATCGCAGGTACGTAACGGTGGAACGCTCGCGTTCCCTGCCGTTGAGGGAAGGGTCCGTGCCGTCACCGGCCGGACCCTTCTTTCGTGGGACGGCGGAAAACGCCGTTACGAATTCATGATGTACTTGAGGCCGGGTTCCGTGGACGGGGCCCGTCGCCCGGGTGCCGTCCCGGCCGGTCGGCGCGGAAGGAGAGCACTGTGACGGAGCCGTCACCGGTACGCATCGAGCTGTTGCGCATCCCCGCCACCTTCGACGACGAGGCGCAGCGGGTCCTGGGGTGCGTGGCCGCGCTCGTGCAGTCCTCCCGGCGACACGTGTGGGGCACCGGTCAGCTCAGCAACGGCCCCCACGATATCTTCCGTGACCTGCACGACCCCTACGAACGAGTGAACATCCTGTGCGCGTACCTCGGCGACCGTCTCGTGGGACGCGCCGAGGTACGGATGCCCCTGATCGCGGACACCGACATGGCGCAGATCGTGGTGGACGTGGCCCCGGACGAGACCTCCGAGGGGATCGGGCGCGGTCTTCTGAGTGCTGCGGAACAACTCGCGCGGGGTGAGTCCCGCCGGTTCATCCGCCTCGTGACCGAGCACCCGGCGTCCGAGGCGCGCGACCCCTCCGGCCCCGGGGACGGCAGTGCGGACGGCACGGCCGACGGCGGTGCGAGCCCCGTGGCTCCCGTCCAATGGCTCGACGCCGCCGATGGTTCCGGGCGCCTGCCCGCGAGCCACCGCCAGACGAGGTTCGCCCAGCACGCTGGGTACACCCTGCGCACGGTCAGCAGTTTCGCGCTCCTGCCCGTGCCGCTGGACGAGCAGCGCGCCGCACGCATCCACGAATCCCTCGAGGCCGTGCCGTTCGCGGACCACTACCGCCTGCACACATGGGTGGGGGAGGCCCCGGATGAGCTCCTGGCCCCGCTCGCGCAGCTGCACGCCAAGATCCCCACCGACTCGTTCGTGCGGCCGATCGTGGCGGACCCCGACCCGTGGGACGGCGCTCGGGTGCGCCGCACGGAACAGTTGCGTCAGGAGGACGGCGACCGGTCCCTGATGGCCGTGGTCCAGGACGTGCGCACGGGCGAGCTCGTGGGGATGACCGAACTGATCCTCGCGCAGCACCGCCCGGCCCTGGCGCTGCAGGACGAGACCCTCGTGGTGCGCACCCACCGCGGGCACCGGTTGGGGATGCGGCTCAAGTTCGCCAACCTCGAGCAGCTCGTGAACGTGGCCCCCGAGGTCCGGACCGTGTACTCGTGGACCCACAGCGGCAACGACCGGATGAACTGGGTCAACGCCCAGCTCGGCTTCCGGGATGCCGGTCAGTCCGCGATCTGGGAGCAGGACTTCAGCATCCACTGATCGCCGGGCCGGTCACTCACCACGGCGGGGGCAGTACTACCGTCTCCTGTCCACGGGCCAGCCCCTCCCGGGGCACGGACAGCAGACCCTCCGCCGCGGCGAGCCCGCGCACCATGTTGGAGCCGATCGCGCGGCACGGGACCCAACCGCCGTCGTGCCGCCGCGCGGGCAGCAGTCGTTCGGAGCGGGCCCCGGCCAGTTCCTCCCCGGCGACGGCGGGGGCGAAAGGTCGTGGTTCGCGGCCCAGCTGACCGGCCAGGAATGCCCCGCCCAGCAGCAGGAACGCCACCATGGCACCCAGGGGATTGCCCGGCAGTGCGAGCACGGCGGTGTCCCGCGCGGCCCCGAACAATGTGGGGTGACCGGGCATGAGGTCCAGCTGGTCCACGATCACGTGGCACTCGTCCTGCACCATGGGCCGCACGAAGTCCGCGCGCGAGCGGGACGTGCCACCCGTGGTGACCACGAGGTCGTGCTCGGCACTCAGTTCGCGGAACAGCGAACGCAGCGCTGCGGCGTGGTCGGGACCGCGGCGCACCGTGACCGTGCGTCCGCCGAAGGCCTGCACCATGGGCGGTAGGGACATACTGAACGCATCGCGCACGTACCCGGGAGCCGGGAGTCCGCTGGTACGCACCTCGGAACCCGTGAGCAGCAGGGCCACCCGCGGGACGCTACGCACCGGCACGTCGTCCCGTCCGGCCACGGCCAGGAACGCCGCGTGCGCGGGGGAGAGCACGGTGCCCGCCCGCACTACGGTCTCATCCCGAGCGCATTCCGTTCCGGCCGGGCGGATGTGCCTGCCCGCGAGTTCCGTGCGCGGGCTGTCGGGGGACAGCTCGAGGAGCTCGCCGCGGCGGGTTGCGAACTCTTCGCGGATGACCGTGGTGGTGCCGTCCGGGATCACGCCGCCCGTGACCACGGGGACGGCCGTGCCGGGCGCGAGGGTGACCGCGGACGCGGCACTCGGCAGCGGCGCGGACGGCGCAGCGCCGTCGGTCAGGTGATCATCCAGTCGCCGTCCGTCGGATGCCCCCGCACGGGGGCCCGGGGCGACGACGCGCCACGGTCCCGGTCCGTGGACCGCGTACCCGTCCATCGCGCTCGAGGCGTAGTGCGGGACGGGACATGCCGCGCGGACGTCGTGGGCCGCGGTGCGACCCGCCGCCCGGTCCAGGGGGACGATCTCTACCGCGCCGCCGGGCCAGGAGTCCGCGAGCGCCGAACCGGCCCGGTGTGCGAGGGCCCGTGCGGCGTCGCGTGCCGCGTGATGCAGGGGTTCGAGACCGCTGCTCCACGCGGGTGGGGTGGGACCGGGCATCCGATCAGCCCCCCGCGAAAGGCGGGAGGACGTCCACCGTGGCGGCCGGGGCCAGGGGGGACTCCGGGTCCCGGGCGGCCACACCGTCCACGAGCCACGAGCACTGCGGCAACACCTGGGCCAGCGCGCGTTCGCCCGGTGGGGCCACGGGGTGCAGGGTGACCAACAGTTGCTGCAGCTCGGAGCGGGTCAGGGCCGTGGTGGTCTCCACGTGCTCTTCCTCTGTCCCGGCCGCGGCAGCGGCGGCCGCGAAATAACGCACGAGCACGGTCTCAGCCCCCGATCGCGCTCATGCTGCGGTCGGGCTGGACGTAGTCCCCGGAGTCGAGGCCCGCGTGGTCCATCCCGTGGGCGCGCGGCTTGACCCACATGGCATCGCGCCAGCGTTGGGCGATGTCCCGGTCGGTCGCGTTCGAGCGCAACAGGTGCATCAGATCCGTCTCGTGGTGGGAGAACAGGCACGAGCGCACGTGGCCCTCCGCGGTGATCCGAGTGCGCGTGCAGTCCTCGCAGAACGGTTCCGTGACGGACGCGATGATCCCCACGGTCCCCACCACGGTGTCCTGGCCGCGTTCCCGCACGAGGTACTTCTCCGCGGGGGCGCCCGCGCGGGGTGCGGTGTCCTGGGTGATGTCGAAGTCCCGGGACAGGGACTCGCGGATCTCGCTGGCCGTGACCATGTTCTTCCGGGTCCAGCCGTGGTCCGCGTCCAGGGGCATCTGTTCGATGAAGCGCAGGGCGCAGTCGTGGTCCAGGGCCCAGCGCAGCAGCGCGGGCGCCTCGTGGTCGTTGACCCCGCGCATCAGGACGGCATTGAGCTTGACCGGGCTCATGCCCGCGTCCTGGGCGGCAGCTACGCCCTCGAGCGCCTGGGTGAGCCGCCCGCGGCGGGCGAGCTTCTCGTAGGTGTCCGCGCACAGGGTGTCCAAGGAGATGTTCACGCGGGTCATCCCGCCGTCCGCGAGGGCCTGGGCACGCCCGGCGAGTCCGATGCCGTTGCTCGTCATGGACACGGGGATTCCCGGCATGCGCTCGGTCAGGGCGGCCACGAGTTCCTCGAGATCGGGGCGGATGAGCGGTTCCCCGCCCGTGAGTCGGATCTCCCGCACCCCGAAGTCCGAGACGGCGATGGCGGCCAAGCGCACGATCTCCGGGACCGTCAGCAACGATTCACGCGGCAGCCACTGCATGCCCTCCGCGGGCATGCAGTACGTGCACCGGAGGTTGCACTTGTCGGTGAGGGAGATGCGCAGGTCCGTGGCGGTACGTCCGAAGCGGTCCGTCAACGGCCCCTGCGTGGGCACCCCCCGAACGGGGAGGACCTGGGGATTACCGAGGAAAACGGACATACCGTCCAGTGTAGGTGCTGCCCCCAGCGCGGGCGGAACCCCCGGCGGGGTGGCTACCCTGGAGCCATGTCCCGCAGTATCGAAACGCACCAGCGCGCGCTGGTCGAGTTGCTCGCCTCGGCGTCCCACGACGACGCCGCGCGCGTGCCCCTCGCGCGCGCCGCGGGACGCGTGCTCGCCCGGGACCTCGTGGCGGAGGCGGACCTGCCACCGTTGGCGAACTCGCAGATGGACGGGTTCGCGGTGCGCGTGGCCGATCTGACCCCCTCCGTCCCGCCCCAGCCAGGGGATGCTGAAGGGATCGAACTGCCCGTCGCGGACGTGCGGCCCGCAGGTGCCGAACCGGCGCGGCACACACCCGGTACCGTGACCGCCGTGATGACCGGGGCCGTGCTCCCCGAGGGCGCGGACGCGGTGATCCCCGTGGAACGGGTGCGTCCCCCGCGCTTCGACGTCCCGGCCGTGACGATCACCCCCGACGTCGCCCGGTCCGTCACCGAGGGCACCTTCGTGCGAGCGGCCGGGAGCGACGTCGCCCGCGGCGCCGTGGCGCTGCCCGCCGGAACGCGGCTGGGGGCTGCGGCGCTCGGTGCGTGCGCCGCGCTCGGACTGGGCCCGGGAACCGAGGTGTCCGTGCGCACCGGACCGCGTGTGGTCGTGGTGAGCGGAGGGGACGAGATCGCGCCCGACGGGCACGCGCCGCGCCCCGGGATGTACCACGACGCCAACGGCCCCTTGCTGGCCGCGTGGTTGTCCGAGGCGGGCGCCGAATCGGTGACCCGGGTCCGTGTGGACGACGACCCGGACGCCTTCGTGCGAGCCCTGGATCACGTTGTCACCGAGGCAAGACCCCACCTCGTGATCACGAGCGGCGGGATCAGCGCGGGCGCGTTCGAGGTCGTGCGCCAGGGCCTCGAGCGGGAGGGCCGGGACACGTGGTTCGACCACGTGGCCATGCAACCGGGAGGCCCCCAGGGACACGGCACGTTCCGTGGCGTGCCCGTGATCTGCCTGCCCGGTAATCCCGTGAGCACGTGGGTCTCGTGCGAGGTCTTCGTGCGTCCCGCGCTCGCGGCCGCGTGGGGGTGTTGCCCGTCGCCGCGGTGGTTCACGGCCGAATTGGGCGAGGCGGTTCGACCGCTGGTCACCAGGACCCAGCTGCGCCGCGGGAGTATGGAACACCCGGGGGACGGAACGGTCCCGTGCGTGCGTCTCGTGGGGGGAGCGTCGTCGCACCTGCTGAGCGCCGCCGCCCATGCGGACGTCCTGGTGCGCATCCCGCCCGGGGAGCACGAACTCGCTGCCGGGACGACCGTGGCGGTACTGCCGGTGGACGGCGGCGTGCTGCCCGCGGACGACGACCCGGCGCCCGCGGGCGCAGCAGTCGGAACGGAACGAACAGGAGAGCCAGCGTGAGCGAACGAGAGCCGGAGCCCGGACAACAGCACCTGACACACGTGCGGGAGGACGGCACGGCGCACATGGTGGACGTGAGCGAGAAGGCGGTGACCTCGCGCGAGGCCACCGCCCAGGCCGTGCTCATGACCCGCCCGGATGTGATCGACCTGCTGGCCTCGGGGGGGCTGCCCAAGGGGGACGCGCTCGCCGTGGCGCGCGTGGCCGGGATCATGGCCGCCAAGCGCACCCCGGACCTCGTGCCCCTGTGCCACCCGCTGCCCCTGAGCAAGGTGACCGTGGACCTCACCCCGCGCGAGGACCGCGTGGTGATCGAGACGACCGTGCGCACCCGCGGTGTCACCGGCGTGGAGATGGAGGCCCTCACTGCGGCGAGCGTGGCCGCGCTGACCCTGTACGACATGATCAAGGCCGTGGACAAGGCCGCCACGATCACCGACACCCGCGTGCTCGCCAAGTCCGGCGGCAAGAGCGGCGATTGGAGCGTCCGATGAGTGAGCACGCGGATCCGGCCCGCGGCCGTCCCTCCCGTCGACACGAGGTGGGCGACACTCACCTGGAGGGGCGGGGCGCCGTGGTGGTCGTGGTGTCCAGCTCGGCGGCGTCGGGCACGGCGGAGGACCGCTGCGGGCCGCTACTGCGGGACTGGTTGCGGGGCCGCGGCCTGGACGTGACGCTGCGCGTGATCCCGGACGGGCCCGAGGTCCTCGAGCTGCTGCGCAACCTCACATCGGCGTCCGGGCCTGCCGCCCCGCGGTTCGTGATCACGACCGGGGGCACCGGACTGAACTCGGACGACGTCACGCCCGAGTCCACGGCCCGGGTGCTGGAGCGCGAGTCGCCGGGGATCATGCACGCGCTGTGGAGCGCGGGGCTGCAGAAGACCCCCACGGCCGTGATGAGCCGCGGGGTCGCGGGGCACACCGGCCAGACCTTCATGGTGAACCTCCCGGGCTCGCGCGGGGGCGTCAAGGACGGGATGACCGTGTTGGACCCCCTGCTGGACCACATCAGCGCGCAGCTCGAGGACGTGCACGGTCACGGGGAGGACCGCTCCGTGACGCGCTCCGCGCAGGGGGAGGTCGTCCCCGCGGCGGTCCCGGACTCCCCGGGCCACGCCGAGCGCACGGACGTGCCCGGCCATGACGCCGCCCCCGCCGCGGGCACGGTCGGCGCGCGGGTGGCCGCAGCGGCGGCGTCGTCGCCCGACGACGACGCCGCGCCGGGCGCCGAGCCCTCGGCGGGCGAGGTGCTGCTGGCGCTCGTCACGACCGACCCCCTGGATGCGGCCGAGGCGCAGCGTGCGGTCCAGCATCCGCGGTGCGGGGCGGTCGTCGGGTTCAGCGGCGTGATCCGCGACCACGACGGCGGCAAGGACGGTGTCACGGCGCTTGAGTACAGCGCCCACCCCAGCGCGGGCGAGGTCATGCGGGACGTGGTCGGTGAGATCGCGAGCGCCCACCCGGACGTGCGCTTGTGGGCCGCGCACCGGATCGGCGCGCTCGCCGTGGGGGACAGCGCGCTCGAGGTGGCCGTGGCCGCGGGACACCGTCGCGAGGCGTTCGAAGCCTGCGCGCAGCTCGTGGACCTCATCAAGGAACGCGTGCCCATCTGGAAGCGGCAGAGCTTCGAGGACGGGCAGCACAACTGGGTGGGGCTGGACGCCTGAGATGGCCGCTCGGATCATCGTCCCCGCCCGCGTGCGCACGTTCGACGCCCACGGGGAAGTGCGCGCGGGGCCGGACCGGCTGGCGGGGGAGGAACCCCTGGAGATCCGGCTGAACGGGCAACAGTTCACCGTGACCATGCGCACACCCGGGGACGACTTCGAACTCGTGACGGGGCTGCTGCTGAGCGAGGCCGTGATCACGGAGGTCTCGCACATCGTGAAGATGGACTACCGCTCGGGCGTGGACCAGGACGGGCACCGCACGTACAACGTGGTGGACGTCCGGCTCGCACCGGCGGCCCCGGGGCCGCGCGCGGACGCCCAGCGCCAGGTGTTCACATCCTCGTCGTGCGGGGTGTGCGGCACGCCGTCGTTGGACGGGGTGGTCAAGTCCTCCGCGTACCCCGTGGCGCACCCGCGTCCACTCGTCACGGCGGCGCGGCTCGTGTCCCTGCCGGATGAGTTGCGGGAACACCAGCGGGTCTTCTCCGCCACGGGCGGGGTGCACGCGGCGGCGCTGTTCCCCGTGGGCCGGGACGAACCCCTCGTGGTCCGGGAGGACGTGGGCCGGCACAACGCCGTGGACAAGGTCATCGGGTGGGCGGTGCAGCGAGGACTGCTGCCGCTGCACGAAGCGGTCCTGCAGGTCTCCGCTCGGGCGTCGTTCGAGCTTGTGAGCAAGGCCGCCATGGCCGGGATCCCCGTGCTCTCCGCGGTCAGCGCACCCTCCGCACTCGCCGTGACCCACGGGCGGGAGCGCGGGGTCACGGTCGTGGGGTTCAACCGCAAGGGTCGGTGCAACGTCTACACCCACCCGGAGCGCATCACGGGGGAGTGAACCGGGCCCTGACGATTTGATGGGCACCCGCGCCCTGGGGTACGATGGATGTACCAAAGACCGCCGGTCATCACGCGTGCCCCGGTACGCGCGATCTAAGAGGTTCTCGGAAACGTGAACCGTCCAGCGCAGGTGAACCAGCACGAATCCCGCTCCTCAAAACACGCATTTTCATGCGTGTGATCAGGGCGTGGTCTCGAGCCCCGGGCATCTGCGCGGGGCTTTTTTCGTGTCCTCGTACGGGACGCGGGCCGGCACCCACATGTAAGGAAGGAGCACCATGGCGAATCCTGAAAAGGCTGCCGCGGTTGCGGAGTTGAAGGAATTCTTCTCCAACTCGCACGCTGCCGTCCTGACGGAGTACCGCGGTCTCACCGTGGCTCAGCTGAAGACGCTGCGCCGTTCCCTCGGTGAGAACGCCGAATACGCCGTGGTGAAGAACACGCTCACCGCCATCGCGGCTCGCGAGTCCGGTATCGACGCGTTCGAGGGCAAGCTCACGGGCCCCTCGGCCATCGCGTTCGTCTCCGGTGACGCCGTCGAGGCCGCCAAGAGTCTGCGTGACTTCGCCAAGGACAACCCCCAGTTGGTCGTCAAGGGCGGTTACCTGGATGGCGTCGCGATGGACGAGTCCGAGATCAAGAAGCTCGCGGACCTCGAGTCCCGCGAGGTTCTGCTGGCCAAGGTCGCCGGCGCCGCCAAGGCGTCGATGTCCAAGGCCGCTGCGCTGTTCCAGGCCCCGCTGTCCAAGACCGTGCGCACCGCCGAGGCCCTGCGCGCCAAGCTGGACGAACAGGGCGAGAACGCCGCCTGATCCCTTCGGGGACCCGGTTGCGGGGTCCCGGGCGAGTGCCCGGGAAACACCCGTGTTCTTCCCACGCACACCTAGCCGGCGCCACCAGCACCGGCACCACGTACAAGTAAGGAGCCAATACCATGGCTAAGCTGACCACCGAAGAACTCATCGAGGCCTTCAAGGAACTGTCCCTCATCGAGCTGTCCGAGTTCGTGAAGGCGTTCGAGGAGACCTTCGACGTCACCGCTGCCGCCCCCGTGGCCGTGGCCGGTGCCGCTCCCGCCGGCGGCGACGCCGGTGCGGCCGAGGAGGAGAAGACCGAGTTCGACGTCATCCTCGAATCCGCCGGTGACAAGAAGATCCAGGTCATCAAGGAAGTTCGCGGCCTGACCTCCCTGGGCCTGAAGGAAGCCAAGGACCTCGTGGACAGCGCTCCCAAGGCCGTCCTCGAAGGCGCCACCAAGGAAGCCGCTGACAAGGCGAAGGAAGCCCTCGAGGGCGCCGGCGCCACCGTCACCGTCAAGTGATCCACGGCGCCTCGTGCGCCCGCCGTGTCCCGTGACGTGACCCCCGGGTTCGTTCGGCACGACATCACCGCGAAACCCCGCACCGATGATCGGTGCGGGGTTTCGCGCATTCCCCGTAGCGGTGTGATGTGCGAAACTATGTGTGACCATCTGGCCGTCACCGTACGGCGGGAGAGCATGGCGGATCCTCGTGAGCCGGAACCACGTGTACCGGTACCGCGTGCATCGCGCCATCGCCGAAGGAGCAAACCCTCCCCGGGAATCTCTCAGGCACCCGTACCGCCGCACCGGGCCACTCTGAAGAGCTCACCCCTGTCACGGGGAGAGCACCGACGGGGCAGGTCGACGGGCGCGAGTTGCTGCGCCCGCCGGCGAAATCTCTCAGGTTGCGATACAGAGCGGGGAGGACTCACCGGGCCCTCGCGCGCCCACAAGCAGCCCAGGAGACCCTCGTATGTCCTTCCTGTCACGCCACATCGGCCCCGACGCCGATGACATGGCCGTCATGCTCCGCACCGTGGGGGTAGCCAGCCTCGACGAACTGATCGACCGCGCCGTCCCCGAGAGCATCCGTGTCCGGGACGCCCTGGACCTGCCGGAACCCCTTGACGAGCCCGAGGCCCTCGCGGCCCTGCGCTCGATCGCTGCGCGCAACACCGTGATGCGCCAGATGATCGGGCAGGGCTACCACGACACCGTGACGCCCGCCGCGATCCGACGCAACATCCTGGAGAACCCCGGGTTCTACACGTCCTACACGCCGTACCAGCCCGAGATCTCCCAAGGCCGGCTCGAGTTGCTGCTCACGTTCCAGAACGCGGTGATCGACCTCACCGGCCTCGAGGTGGCCAACGCGTCCCTTCTGGACGAGTCCTCCGCCGTGGCCGAGGCCGTGCTCATGATGCGCCGCGCCAACCGCCGATCCAAGAGCCTGCGCGTGCTCGTGGACAGCCGCAGCCTGCCCCAGACCCTCGCCGTGCTCACGGGCCGCACCCGTGCCGCGGGTATCGAGCTTGTCACGGCGGACCTCGGTGATCCCGACGCCGCCGCGCGGGCGGTCTCGGAGGGTGACGTCTTCGGCGTCGTCGTCGCGCAGATCGGTGCGGACGGGGACGTCACGGATCCCACCGCGGTGATCGACGCCGCGCACGAGGCGGGCGCGCTCGTGACCGTGAGCACCGACCTGCTCGCCTTGACCATGCTGCGCAGCCCGGGTGAGCTGGGCGCGGACATCGCGGTCGGTTCGGCCCAGCGCTTCGGGGTGCCCCTGTTCTTCGGGGGCCCGCACGCCGCGTTCATGGCGACCCGCAAGGGTACCGAACGCTCCCTGCCGGGGCGCATCGTGGGGGTGTCCACCGATTCCTCGGGCGCACCCGCGTACCGGCTCGCGCTGCAGACACGTGAGCAGCACATCCGACGCGAGAAGGCGACCTCCAACATCTGCACGGCGCAGGCCCTGCTCGCGATCGTGGCCGCGGCCTACGCGGTGCACCACGGTCCCGTCGCACTGCGCGCCCTCGCCGAGCGGCTGCACGGTCTCGCCACGGAGCTCGCCGCCGGGTTGCGGGAGCGCGGGATCGACGTCGCCCATGAGCGGTTCTTCGACACCGTGACCTTCTCCGCGCCGGGCCGGGCGGACGGCATCGTGGCCGCGGCCGCGGACCGCGGGATCAACCTCCGCCGCATCGACCAGGACACGGTGGGCGTGAGCTTCGGTGAACCCCATACGCAGCGGGACGTCCAGGACGTGCTCACCGCGGTGTCCGAGGCGTGCGGCGCGCGCACCTCGGACTCCGGGGAAGCCGCGAGCGCGGACGCACTGCCGGACGAGTGGCTGCGCACGGACGAGTACATGACCCACCCGGTCTTCCACACGCACCGCTCCGAGACCTCGCTCATGCGGTGGCTGCGCGAACTCTCCGACAAGGACCTGGCGCTGGACCGCACCATGATCCCGCTGGGCTCGTGCACCATGAAGCTCAACGCGGCGGCGGAGATGGAACCCATCTCGTGGCCCGAGTTCGCGAGTATCCACCCGTTGGCCCCTGCGGATCAGACCCGGGGCTGGACCGAACTGATCGAGCAGTTGCAGACATGGCTCGCGGAGATCACCGGCTACGCGGCGGTGTCCGTGCAGCCCAACGCCGGTTCGCAGGGTGAACTCGCGGGTCTGCTGGCCATCCGGCGGTACCAGCTGGCCCGCGGCGAGGGTCAGCGCAAGACGATCCTCATCCCGTCCTCCGCGCATGGGACCAACGCGGCGTCGGCCGTGCTCGCGGACCTCAAGGTCGTGGTCGTGGCGACCGCCGCGGACGGCACGATCGATCAGGCGGACCTCACGGCCAAGATCGAGGCGGTGGGGGACGAGCTCGCGGGCATCATGGTCACCTACCCCTCGACCCACGGCGTCTACGACACGGACATCACCGAGGTGTGCGCCGCGGTACACGACGCCGGTGGTCAGGTCTACGTGGACGGCGCGAACCTCAACGCGCTCATGGGGCTGGCACGGCCCGGCCGCTTCGGCGGGGACGTCTCCCACCTGAACCTGCACAAGACCTTCTGCATCCCGCACGGCGGCGGCGGGCCCGGTGTGGGTCCCGTGGCCGTGGCCGAACACCTCGTGCCGTACCTGCCGGGCAACCCGGCGGACGCGGACCTGGACGAGCACGGCGCGGGCTTCCCCGTGGCGCAGGCTCCCTACGGTTCCGCGGGGGTTCTGCCCATCACGTGGATGTACATCGCCATGACGGGCGCGCAGGGGCTGACCGAGTCCACGCGCACCGCGGTGCTCGGGGCCAACTACATCTCCCGCGCGCTCGCGGACGTGTTCCCCACGCTGTACACCGGGGACGGCGGGCTCGTGGCCCACGAGTGCATCCTGGACCTGCGGCCCATGACCAAGGCCTCCGGCGTCACGGCTGAGGACGTGTGCAAGCGCCTCGTGGACTTCGGATTCCACGCGCCCACGCTCGCGTTCCCGGTCGCCGGGACCCTGATGGTCGAGCCCACCGAGTCCGAGGGCCTCGAGGAGCAGGACCGGTTCATCGCCGCGATGCGCACGATCCACGCGGAGATGCAGGAGATCGCGGACGGCACCGTGTCCCTCGAGGACTCCGTGATCCGCAACGCCCCGCACACCGCCCAAGTGCTCACCGCGGACGAGTGGCAGCGCGCCTACCCGCGCTCGCAGGCCGCCTACCCGGTCGCGTCCCTGCGCCGGGTCAAGTACTGGCCCCCCGTGGGCCGGATCGACAACGCCGCGGGGGACCGCAACCTCGTGTGCGAGTGCCCGCCCATCGAGGCGTTCGACGCCGCGTACAACACCGCAGCAGTAGCACAGGGGGAGACTCGATGAGCGAGCAGCACACCGCACTGTACGAGGCCCACGAGCGGTTGGGGGCGCGGTTCACCGACTTCGGTGGCTGGACCATGCCCGTGCGCTACGCGAGCGACACCGCCGAGCACCACGCGGTGCGCCGCGGCGCCGGGATCTTCGACCTGTCCCACATGGGGGAGGTCTCGGTCTCGGGTCCGCAGGCCGGCGCGTTCCTGGACTACGCCCTCGTGAGTGTGCTCTCCGGGCTCACGGTGGGCCGCGCCAAGTACTCGATCATCGTGGACGAACAGGGCAGGATCCTGGACGACCTCATTACCTACCGTACGGACGAGGACGAGTACCTCGTGGTGCCGAACGCGGGCAACCAGGAGACGGTCGTGCGTGCGCTCCAGGAGCGCGCCCAGGGCTTCGACGTGCGCGTCACGGACAACGGTCCGGCGACGTCGCTGATCGCCGTCCAGGGTCCGCGCGCCCTCGAGGTGCTCGAGGCCACACGCTTGGAACCGGCCGAGGACGTCGCCGCGCTGAAGTACTACGCGTGCGTGCGCGCACGCTGCGCGGACGTGGCCGTGCTCGTGGCCCGCACCGGGTACACGGGCGAGGACGGTTTCGAACTGTACTGCGACAACCAGGACGCGCCCGTGCTGTGGGACGCGCTCCTGGCGACCGCGGCCGAGCTCGGCACGGAGGAGGCCCCCGTGGGAGCGGCGGGTCTCGCGGCGCGCGACTCCCTGCGGCTCGAGGCCGGGATGCCGCTGTACGGTCACGAACTGTCCACGGAGATCACCCCGGTCGAAGCGGGACTCGGCAAGCTCGTGGAGATCGCCCTGCGCAGGAAGGCGGAGGCCGGCACCACCACGGTTGGCGGGGACGTGCTCGGGGCGATGCTGGAAGGCACGCCCGAACGCACCCTCATCGGTCTGGAGGGCCTGGGTCGCAAACCCGTGCGCGCGGGCTACACCGTGCACGTGGGGGAGCGCACCGTGGGTGAGGTGACGAGCGGGCTGCCCTCGCCCACGCTGGGCAAGCCGGTGGCCATGGCGCTCGTGGCCACGGACGCCGTCGACGGGATCGACGCCGGTGAGGTGAGCGTCCAGGACGCACGCGGGCGCGCCGTGGAGGTCACGCGCACCGCGCTGCCCTTCTACAAGCGGTCCTGAAGGGTGGTGTGGGGAGCGAGCCGCCCGGAGTAGTCTCTAGGCAGGCCCGCTCCGCCGTGCACGTTCCGAGGACCGCGCGGGCCGGTGAGGGTCCCGCCCCGTGTGATCAGGGCGGGACGGACAAGGAGAACGCCGTGTTCCTGCGCGACGCCGCCCCCGGGATCCATATGATCCAGAACCACAACGTGAACTGCTATGTCCTGGAGGACTCGGACGGCCTCACGGTCGTGGACGCCGGTCTGCCCAGGGTGTGGAACGAACTCGGGTGGGCCGTGCGCGAACTCGGCCACGCCCCGGAGGACATCAAAGCGCTCGTGTTGACCCATGCGCACTTCGACCACGTGGGGGTCGCCGCGAAACTCGTGGACCGGCTCGGGATTCCCGTTTACGCCCACCAGCGGGACAAGCACCTCGCGGCACACCCTTACAGCTACGCGCACGAGAACCCCACGGCCGTCTACCCGCTGCGTCACCCGCGCGCCGTGCCGATCCTCGCGTCCATGATCGCCGGTGGCGCCGCAATGGTGCGGGGCGTGACCGTGACCCGCGAGCTGACCGCGGGGGAGACCGTCCCCGTCCCGGGCCGCCCGCGGGTCGTGTTCACCGCGGGCCACACGTACGGGCACTGCGCGCTGTACGTCCCCACAGCGGACGCCGTGATATCGGGGGACGCGCTCGTGACCCTGGACCCCTACTCGGGTCTCACGGGCCCCCGCATCGTGGCTCGCGCCGCCACCGCGGACAGCGCGATGGCCGTGGAATCCCTCGCCGCACTCGAGGTCACGGGAGCCACCCTGGTGCTGCCCGGACACGGCGACCCGTGGCGTGAAGGCGTGGGACGCGCCGTCGAACTGGCCCGGGAGAACGGGGTCGCCTGAGGGTGCGCCGCCCGAGGGGCGGGCATCTTACGGCCCGGACGGGATTTCGTCCAGCACCGGTGTGGACAAACGGGCGCAGTTCGCCTAAGCTAGTACTTTGCGTTGTCCCTTATACATGCGTGCCTTCATATAGCGGTGGGCGCCGCAGGGGCGGTTGTCGACGAGCATCGAAAACCGGCCCCTTTTTCTCTCCCCGGGAACCTCGCGTATTCACTGCATGTCTGTGGAAGGATCACATCTTGGTCGCCTCGAGCACCGATACGAACGTCTCCGCCAACCACCCCACGAGTGATAACACTCCTCGCCGCGTTTCCTTCGCGAAGATCCACGAACCGCTGGACGTCCCCAACCTGCTCGCTCTGCAGACCGACAGCTTCGATCGGCTGGTCGGCAACGAGCGCTGGCAGGCACGCGTGGTCGAAGCCCAGGAGACGGGTGACACCAGCGTTCCCACGACCTCCGGTCTGTCCGACATCTTCGAGGAGATCTCCCCGATCGAGGACTTCCAGGGCACCATGTCCCTGTCCTTCTCCGAGCCGGAGTTCTACGACCCCAAGTACACAATGGTCGAGTGCAAGGACCGCGACGCGACCTTCTCGGCCCCGCTGTACGTCAAGGCCGAGTTCATGAACAACAACACGGGCGAGATCAAGCAGCAGACCGTGTTCATGGGCGACTTCCCCCTGATGACCGACAAGGGCACGTTTGTGATCAACGGCTCCGAGCGCGTCGTCGTCTCCCAGCTCGTGCGTTCCCCGGGTGCCTACTTCGAGAAGGGCCAGGACCGCACGTCCGACAAGGACATCTACTCCGCCAAGATCATCCCGTCCCGCGGTGCGTGGTTCGAGCTCGAGATCGACAAGCGCGATCAGGTGGGTGTGCGCCTGGACCGCAAGCGCAAGCAGTCCGTGACCGTGCTGCTCAAGGCGCTGGGCTGGACCGAGTCCAAGATCCTCGAGGAGTTCGGCGAGTTCGACTCCATCCGCGCGACGCTGGAGAAGGACACTACGGAGACCCGCGAGGAGGCGCTGCTGGACATCTACCGCAAGTTGCGCCCGGGGGAGCCGCCCACGGTGGACGCCGCCCAGTCCCTTCTGGACAACATGTACTTCAACCCCAAGCGCTACGACCTCGCCAAGGTGGGCCGCTACAAGCTCAACCGCAAGCTCGGTCTGGACAAGCCGTTCACGGACTCGGACGCCTCGGTGCTGTCCCTCGACGACATCGTCGCCATGATTCGCTACCTCGTGACCCTGCACGACGGCGGCTCCACCATGCCCGGTACGCGTGACGGCGAGGCCCGTGAGATCCACGTGGACGTGGACGACATCGACCACTTCGGCAACCGTCGCATCCGCGCGGTGGGCGAGCTGATCGAGAACCAGATCCGCACGGGTCTGTCCCGCATGGAGCGCGTGGTGCGCGAGCGGATGACCACCCAGGACGTCGAGGCGATCACGCCGCAGACCCTGATCAACATCCGCCCGGTCGTGGCCGCGATCAAGGAGTTCTTCGGGACCTCCCAGCTGTCGCAGTTCATGGACCAGAACAACCCGCTCGCGGGCCTCACGCACAAGCGTCGTCTATCCGCGCTGGGTCCCGGTGGCCTCTCCCGCGATCGCGCGGGCATGGAGGTCCGTGACGTGCACCCCTCGCACTACGGCCGCATGTGCCCGATCGAGACGCCGGAAGGCTCGAACATCGGTCTGATCGGTTCGCTCGCGACCTACGCGCGGATCAACCCGTTCGGTTTCATCGAGACGCCCTACCGCCGCGTCGTGGACGGCACCGTAACCAACGACGTCGTCTACCTCACCGCGGACGACGAGCGCGGGCTCACCATTGCGCAGGCCAACGCTCCGTTGACCGACGACGGTCGCTTCGCCGAGGACGCCGTCCTCGCGCGTGCCTCCGACGGCTCGGGTGAAGCGGTGCTCGTGGCCCCCACGGACATCGAGTTCATGGACGTGTCCCCGCGCCAGATGGTGTCGGTGGCCACCGCCCTGATCCCGTACCTCGAGCACGACGACGCCAACCGCGCGCTCATGGGCGCCAACATGCAGCGTCAGGCCGTGCCGCTGCTCACGTCCGAGGCGCCACTCGTGGGCACTGGTATGGAGCGCTACGCGGCCCTGGACGCCGGCGACTCGGTGTTGGCCACCAAGTCCGGCGTGGTCGAGGAAGTCTCCGCGGACCTCGTGACCGTCCTGAACGACGACGGCACCACCAAGCTCTACCCGATCAACAAGTTCGTGCGCTCGAACCCGGGCAACACGTACAACCAGCGCGTGATCGTCTCCGAGGGTGACCGCGTGGAGCCCCGCACCGTGATCGCGGACGGGCCCTCCACCGACCACGGTGAACTCGCACTGGGCAAGAACCTGCTGATCGCGTACATGTCCTGGGAAGGCCTCAACTACGAGGACGCCATCATCCTGTCCCAGCGCATGGTCTCCGAGGACGTCCTGACGTCCATCCACATCGAGGAGCACGAGATCGACGCCCGCGACACCAAGCTCGGTGCCGAGGAGATCACCCGTGACATCCCCAACGTGTCGGAAGAGGTGCTCTCCGCCCTGGACGAGCGCGGCATCATCCACATCGGTGCCGAGGTCCAGGCCGGTGACATCCTCGTGGGTAAGGTCACGCCCAAGGGCGAGACCGAACTGACCCCGGAGGAGCGGCTGCTGCGCGCGATCTTCGGTGAGAAGTCCCGCGAGGTCCGTGACACCTCCCTCAAGGTTCCCCACGGCGAGTCCGGCACCGTGATCGGTGTGCGCGTGTTCGACCGCGACGACGAGGACGACGACCTCCCGGCCGGCGTCAACCAGGTCGTGCGCGTGTACGTGGCGCAGAAGCGCAAGATCACGGACGGCGACAAGCTCGCCGGTCGTCACGGCAACAAGGGCGTCATCTCCAAGATCCTGCCCATCGAGGACATGCCGTTCATGGAGGACGGCACCCCCGTGGACGTGATCCTGAACCCGCTGGGCGTGCCCGGTCGTATGAACCTGGGCCAGGTGCTCGAGGTCCACACCGGTTGGCTCGCCAAGCAGGGCTGGAACATCGAGGGCGACCCCGAGTGGCTGCACGGTCTGAGCAACTTCCCGAAGTCCACCGGCCCCACTAACGTGGCCACCCCGGTGTTCGACGGCGCGCGCGAGGACGAGATCTTCGACCTGCTGGACCACACCAACCCCACGCGGGACGGTGACCGCCTGATCGGGCGTTCCGGCAAGGCCAAGCTCTACGACGGCCGTTCCGGTCAGCCGTTCCCGGACCCCGTGTCCGTGGGCTACCAGTACATCTTGAAGCTCCACCACCTGGTGGACGACAAGATCCACGCGCGCTCCACCGGCCCGTACTCCATGATCACCCAGCAGCCGCTGGGCGGTAAGGCGCAGTTCGGCGGTCAGCGTTTCGGTGAGATGGAGGTGTGGGCGCTCGAAGCGTACGGCGCGGCCTACACCCTGCAGGAACTGCTCACCGTCAAGTCGGACGACGTCCACGGCCGCGTCAAGGTGTACGAGGCGATCGTCAAGGGCGAGAACATCCCTGAACCGGGTGTGCCCGAATCCTTCAAGGTGCTCATCAAGGAAATGCAGTCCCTGTGCCTGAACGTGGAGGTCCTCTCCGCGGACGGTAACGCGGTGGAAATGCGTGATTCCGAGGACGACAGCTTCCGGGCTGCGGACGAACTCGGTATCGACCTCTCCCACTCCGAGCCCAGCTCGGTCGAAGAGGTCTGAGACCCCTTTCGTTCATCGATCAGCCCGAACACACTTCAGGATTTTAGAAAGAGGGACAGGACCTTATGTCCAACGATTCTTCACTGGGCCTCATGCGTATCGGCCTCGCGACCGCGGATCAGATCCGCGGCTGGTCCTACGGCGAGGTCAAGAAGCCCGAGACCATCAACTACCGCACGCTCAAGCCCGAGAAGGACGGCTTGTTCTGCGAGAAGATCTTCGGCCCCACCCGGGACTGGGAGTGCTACTGCGGTAAGTACAAGCGTGTGCGCTACAAGGGCATCATCTGCGAGCGCTGCGGCGTGGAGGTCACGCGCGCCAAAGTGCGTCGTGAGCGCATGGGTCACATCGAGCTCGCCGCTCCCGTGACCCACATCTGGTACTTCAAGGGCGTGCCCTCGCGCTTGGGATACCTGCTGGACCTCGCCCCGAAGGACCTCGAGAAGGTCATCTACTTCGCGGCGTACATGATCACGTCCGTGGACGAGCAGGCCCGTCACGACGACCTGCCCAACCTGCAGGCCGCGATCGACCGTGAGAAGAAGCAGCTCGAGGACACCCGCGACGCGGACATCAACGCGATCGCCCGTGACCTCGAGAACGATCTCGCGCGCGTCGAGGAAGAGGGTGGCAAGGCCGCCGAGAAGCGCAAGCTGCGCGACTCCGCGGACCGCCAGATGGCGAACGTGCGCAAGCGCGCCGATCGCGAGATCGACTACCTCGAGAAGGTCTGGGACCGCTTCAAGAACCTCAAGGTCAACGACCTCGAGGGCGACGAGGCCCTGTACCGCCAGATGGTGGACCGCTACGGCATGTACTTCGAGGGCTCCATGGGCGCCGAGTCCATCAAGAAGCGCCTCGAGACTTTCGACCTCGCTGCCGAGGCCGAGGCCCTGCGCGAGACCATCGCCACTGGCAAGGGCCAGCGCAAGACCCGTGCGCTCAAGCGTCTCAAGGTTGTCAACGCGTTCCTGACCACGGACAACTCGCCGCTCGGCATGGTCCTGGACGCCGTCCCGGTCATCCCGCCGGAACTGCGCCCCATGGTCCAGCTGGACGGCGGCCGCTTCGCGACGTCCGATCTCAACGACCTCTACCGTCGTGTGATCAACCGCAACAACCGCCTCAAGCGGCTGTTGGACCTCGGTGCGCCCGAGATCATCGTGAACAACGAGAAGCGCATGCTCCAGGAGGCCGTGGACTCGCTGTTCGACAACGGCCGCCGCGGTCGCCCGGTCACGGGCCCCGGCAACCGTGCGCTGAAGTCGCTGTCCGACATGCTCAAGGGCAAGCAGGGCCGCTTCCGTCAGAACCTGCTGGGCAAACGCGTGGACTACTCCGGTCGTTCCGTGATCGTGGTGGGCCCGCAGCTCAAGCTGCACCAGTGCGGGCTGCCCAAGCAGATGGCGTTGGAGCTGTTCAAGCCCTTCGTGATGAAGCGCCTCGTGGACCTCAACCACGCGCAGAACATCAAGTCCGCCAAGCGGATGGTGGAGCGCTACCGCCCGCAGGTGTGGGACGTGTTGGAAGAGGTCATCACGGAGCACCCCGTGCTGCTCAACCGCGCACCGACCCTGCACCGTCTGGGCATCCAGGCGTTCGAGCCGCAGCTCGTGGAGGGCAAGGCCATCCAGCTGCACCCGCTCGTGTGCGGCGCGTTCAACGCCGACTTCGACGGTGACCAGATGGCCGTGCACCTGCCGCTGTCTCCGGAGGCGCAGGCCGAGGCGCGTGTGCTGATGCTGTCCTCGAACAACATCCTCAAGCCCTCGGACGGCAAGCCGATCGCCCTGCCCTCGCAGGACATGATCATCGGCCTGTACCACCTCACCACCGTGCGTGAGGGTTGGGCCGGGGAGGGCAACAGCTACTCCTCCGTGGCCGAGGCCATCATGGCCGCGGACTCCGGTGAGCTGCACCTGAACTCGCGCTGCAAGATCGAGCTCGAGGACTTCGTGCCGTACGCCGGGTGGGAAGCGCCCGAGGGCTGGGAGCAAGGTCAGCCCGCCGTCGTGGAGACCACGCTTGGTCGCGTGCTGTTCAACGAGACGCTGCCTGCCGACTACCCGTGGGACGAGAACGTCGCGGACAAGAAGCACCTGTCCGCGCTCGTGAACGACCTCGCAGAGCGTTACCCCATGACCCAGGTGGCCAAGACCTTGGACAACCTCAAGGACGCCGGCTTCCACTGGGCTTCCCGATCGGGCGTCACCGTGGCCATCTCGGACATCGCCACCCCGCCGGAGAAGCCCGCCATCATGGAGGGCTACGAGGCGCAGGCCGCGCGGATCCAGGGCCAGTACGACAAGGGTCTGATCGACGACGACGAGCGCCGCTCCGAGCTCATCGACATCTGGTCCAAGGCCACCGATGAGGTCGCCGAGGCCATGCGCAACAACCTGACCGCCGGGAACACGATCAACCGGATGGTCTCCTCCGGTGCACGTGGTAACTGGATGCAGGTGCGTCAGATCGCGGGTATCCGTGGTCTGGTGGCGAACCCCAAGGGCGAGATCATGCCCCGACCGATCAAGTCCTCCTACCGTGAGGGCCTGTCCGTGTTGGAGTACTTCATCGCGACCCACGGTGCGCGTAAGGGCCTCGCGGACACCGCTCTGCGTACCGCCAACTCGGGTTACCTGACCCGTCGACTGGTGGACGTCTCGCAGGACGTGATCGTGCGAGAGTCCGATTGCCAGACGGTGCGCGGGTTGACCCTGCCGCTCGCGGACATCACCGACACCGGTGTGCGCACGCTGCACGAGGACATCGAGAACACGGTGCACGGCCGCGTGCTGGCCAGCGCCGTGGCGGACGAGAACGGCGAAGTGCTTGCCGAGGCGGGCGCGGACATGTCCGACGCCATGATCAACAAGCTCTACAACGCCGGTGTGGACCAGGTGCGCGTGCGCTCGGTCCTCACGTGCGAGTCCGCCGTGGGCGTGTGCGCCGCGTGCTACGGCCGTTCGCTGGCCACCAACCAGTTGGTGGACATCGGCGAGGCCGTGGGCATCGTGGCCGCCCAGTCCATCGGTGAGCCCGGTACCCAGCTGACCATGCGTACGTTCCACACCGGTGGTGTGGCGTCCTCGGACGGTGACATCACGCAGGGTCTGCCCCGTATCCAGGAGCTGTTCGAGGCCCGCACGCCCAAGGGCGTGGCCCCAATCTCCGAGGTGGCCGGCCGGATCCGCATCGAGGACACGGACAAGTCGCTGAAGATCGTGGTGGTCCCGGACAACGGTGACGAGGAGTTCGCCTACCCGGTGCTGCGCCGCGCCAAGCTGCTCGTCGCGGACGGCGATCACGTGGAGGTCGGTCAGCAGCTCGTGACCGGTGCCGTGGACCCCAAGGAGGTACTGCGTATCCGCGGTCCTCGTGAGGCGCAGAAGCACCTCGTGGATGAGGTCCAGGGCGTATACCGCTCCCAGGGCGTGGGCATCCACGACAAGCACGTGGAGGTCATCGTGCGCCAGATGCTGCGGCGCGTGACCATCATCGAGTCCGGCGACACCTCGTTGCTGCCGGGTGAACTGGTGGACAACGTGCGCTTCCTCGAGGCCAACCGCGCCGCGGTGGCGGAGGGCAAGCGTCCCGCGGCCGGGCGTCCGGAGCTCATGGGCATCACCAAGGCCTCCCTGGCCACGGACTCGTGGCTGTCCGCCGCGTCCTTCCAGGAGACCACCCGTGTGCTCACGCAGGCCGCCATGGAGGGCAAGTCGGATCCGCTTCTGGGTCTGAAGGAGAACGTGATCATCGGTAAGCTCATCCCCGCCGGTACCGGTCTGGAGCGGTACAACAGCGTGGACGTGGAGCCCACCGAGGAGGCCAAGGCCTCCATGTTCACGGATCCCTCCGCGTTCACCGATTTCAGCTACGCCGAGGAGAACGCCGGGGGGCTCGGTTCCGAGTTCCATGCGATCCCCCTGGACGACTACGATTTCGGCGGTCACTGAGCCGAGTAGGCGAGTGATCTGAGAGCCCGGGTGGGCTTCCCTTCGGGGAGGGCCACCCGGGCTCTCGCGTACCCGGACCCGTTCCGGACGACGGCGCGGTACCCGGCCACCGCGCCCCGGTTGCGACCGACCCGAACGCGTTCGTCCCGGTCGCGGCCACCCTCGCCGCAGCCTCGTGCCGGGAGAGGCACGGCCGCGGGGTCGTAGGCTGGAGCGGGCAAGGATCCCGCGGTTCGGCTTTCGCGGGAGCCATGAACGGAGGCGAAGCATGGCCAACTCGGCGTCCGGTGAATCACTGATCACCCGGTTCGATCGCGTCCTGGACGCGTTCGGCCCCGCGCGTCCCGAGCTGACCTTCCGCGAGATCTGCGCGGCCACCGGGTTGCCATCCTCCACGGTGCACCGGATCCTGGGGGACATGAAGCGCGCGAGGTGGCTCGAGTCCGGTTCCGCGCAGACCTACCGGGTGGGGACCCGGTTATGGGAGCTCGCGTCCCGCGCGGCATCCGCCGAGAACCTCGCAGCGGTCGCGATCCCGTTCATGTCGGACGTGCACGCGGTGTTGCGCCAACACGTGCACGTGGGGGTGATCGAGGGCCACGACGTCCTGTTCGCCGAGCGGATCGCCGCGAGTGACTCGGCGGTCCCACTGCGCTCGATCGTCGCCGGACGCCTTCCACTGCACCGCTCGGCCACGGGTCTCGCCCTGTTGTGCCACTGTTCGGACGAGTTCATCGCGCAGTACCATGACGCCGCCGCGGCGCGGGCGGTCGCGGACGAACCGGGCGGTGCCCTCGTGGGCAAGGAACGCTTCGCGGCGGACCTGCGGGTCTTCGCGGAGCGCGGTTATGCGATCCAGCGCGAACGCATCGACGAGGGCAGTGGGGGAGTGGCGGTCCCACTCAAGGTCCCCCCGGGGCACCGCGCGGCGGCCCTAGGAGCGGTGCTGCCCCTGAGCGACATGCGGGATCCGGACGTCTCGGCCATCGTGCAAACGTTACGGGTTGCCGGCCACGGGATCTCCCGCGCCCTGGGGGCATTCTGACAACCTCTTGTGGGTGATCTTAGCGGGAAACCCCTCCGCCCACGGCGCAACGGGGAGCCTCGTACCGGCCGCAGCCATGCCGTACCCCGCGTCACAGACGCGACCCCGTCCCATTGAACGGAATCAATGAGATACGCGCCATGTGGCTCCAACATAATGTGACCCACGACGTGCGCAAGGAGGACACATGCTCGAGGAGCGAACGATCATCGACACCCAGGTGGCCATCGTGGGGGCGGGGCCCGCCGGACTGATGCTCTCCCACCTGTTGTACCGGGCCGGGATCGACAACGTGGTCGTGGAGAAACGCAGCCACGACGAGATCGCTAACACCCACCGCGCGGGCATCCTCGAAGCGGGGACCGTGCAGATGCTCGCCGAGACCGGCGTGGACGGGCGCGTGCTGTCGCACGGCCACGAGCACGAGGGCACCGTACTGCGCTTCGAGGGCGAGAGCCGTCGGATCGACTTCCACAAGCTCGTGGGTCACTCCGTGTGGCTGTACCCCCAGAACGAGGTCTTTGTGGATCTTGCGGCGGCGCGCGAGCGCGACGGCGGTGACGTGCGCTGGGAAGTCACGGACACCGAGGTCCGGGACCTGACCACGGAGCAGCCCACGGTGCTGTGCACCACCAAGGAGGGCGAGAAGCTCGAGATCCGTAGCCGCCTGCTCGTGGGCGCGGACGGTTCCAAGGGCATCTGCAAGCGTCAGATCCCGCAGGACGTGCGCACGGACAATTTCATCGAGTACCCGTTCGCGTGGTTCGGGATCCTGTGCGAAGCGCCGCCGTCGGCCCCCGAGCTCATCTACGCGAACTCGCAGTACGGTTTCGCGTTGATCTCGCAGCGCAGCGACACCGTGCAGCGCATGTACTTCCAGTGCGACCCCAACGAGAACGTGGACGACTGGGACGACGAGCGGATCTGGACCGAGTTGCAGCGGCGCATCGACGGCCCGGACGGGTTGCAGCTGCAGCGCGGGCCCATCTTCGACAAAACCGTGCTGCCGTTCCGCTCGTACGTGTGCGAGCCCCTGCGCTACGGGAACATGTTCCTGGTGGGGGACGCCGGGCACACCGTGCCGCCCACGGGCGCCAAGGGTCTGAACCTCGCGTTCTGCGACGTGCGGGTGCTCGCGCCGGCGATCATCGAGTTCTTCGGTTCCGGTGACGAGCGCGGGTTGGCCGGGTACTCCGCCAAGGCCCTGGACCGGATCTGGAAAGCCCAGAACTTCTCGTACTGGGTCACCAACCTGATGCACATCCAGCCGGGGGAGAACCCCTTCAACATGAAGCGCCGCCGGGGCGAGTTCGAGACCGTCACGAACTCCACGTACGGCTCGGGCTACTTCGCCGAGTCATACACCGGCTGGCAGGACCGCACCTGAGCACACCGGACCTAGACTCCGATCCACTCACCCAAGGAGATGATCATGACCACCGAGAACGACGACACCTTCGACCCGCCGTACGTCAAGGGCGCGGACGACGCCGCCGACACCCAGAACCAGCTCAACGACGAGATGGCCGCCATCAGCAAGCAGTACGAGAAGGCCGGCACGGAGGAGACCCAGCCTCGTCTGGACTACGCCCCGTACCGCAGCTCGATCCTGCGTCACCCCACCAAGGACCCCCGCCACGCGGACCCGGAGACCATCGAGCTCTACGCGCCGGCCTTCGGCCAGCGGGACGTGCACGCGCTGGAGTCGGATCTGACAATCCAGGACGGCGGCGAGCCCATCGGTGAGCGGATCCGGATCTCCGGGCGCATCCTGGACGGCGACGGCCGCCCCGTGCGCAACCAGCTCGTGGAGATCTGGCAGGCCAACGCCGCCGGTCGCTACATCCACAAGCGCGATCAGCACCCGGCCCCGATCGACCCGAACTTCACGGGCGTGGGCCGCTGTCTGACGGGTGACGACGGTTCCTACTCGTTCATCACCATCAAGCCGGGCCCGTACCCGTGGAAGAACCACCTCAACGCGTGGCGCCCCGCGCACGTGCACTTCTCGCTGTTCGGCACGGACTTCACGCAGCGCATGATCACCCAGATGTACTTCCCGGGTGACCCGCTGTTCGCGTTGGACCCCATCTACCAGTCGATCGTGGACCCCAAGGCGCGCGAGCGTCTCGTGGCGGGCTACGACCACGACATCTCCGAGCACGAATGGCTGCTCGCCTACCGCTGGGACATCGTGCTGAGCGGTTCGAACCGAACCTGGACGGAGGACGACAGCAATGTCTGAGAACACTGAGCGCCTGGTGCCCACCCCGGGCCAGACCATCGGACCCTTCTACGGCTACGCGTTGCCCTACGAGGGCGGGGAGTTCCTCGTGGACCGTTCGCACCCGAACGCCGTGCGCCTGCACGGCACGGTGTACGACGGCCACGGCACGCCGGTTCCGGACTCCATGCTCGAGATCTGGCAGGCGGACGAGAACGGCCAGGTCTCGCAGGAGCCCGGTTCGCTCAAGCGGGACGGCTACACCTTCACCGGTTTCGGCCGCGTGGCGGTGGACAACGTGGGGCACTACGACTTCACCACGGTCAACCCCGGCCCTACCGAGGACGGCAAGGCCCCGTTCATCTGCCTCACGGTGTTCGCGCGCGGTCTGCTGAACCGCCTGTTCACCCGCGTGTACCTCCCCGAGGATACGGACGCACTGACCAACGATCCGCTGCTGTCCTCGCTGTCTGAGGCCGAACGCGCCACGATGATCGCAGAGCGTCAGTCGGACGGCTCGTTGCACTTCGACGTGCACCTGCAAGGGGACCGCGAGACCGTGTTCCTGGCCTACCCGGGGATCTCATGATCTTCACCGGTCTTCTCACCCCGGGGAGCCACCGAGCCGCAGAGCTCGCCGACGACCGTGCCGTGGCCCGCGCGATCCTCCGTGTGGAGGACGCGTGGGTCGCGGCCCAGTCGCGGTCCGGGCTCGTTGCGCCCGACGCCGCTCGGGCGGCCCACGCCGCAGCTGAAAGCGTGGCGCTCCACGAAGCGGCCCTGAACGACCTCGCGGTCGCGTCCGAGGGCGGGGGCAATCCCGTGATCCCCCTGCTCGCGGCCTACCGTGCGGCGGTCACCGAGAAGAACGGCGCGCCGATTAGTGCGGTGCACGCCTCGCTGACCAGCCAGGACGTCATGGACACGGCCCTCGCGCTGGTGATGCGTGACGTCCGCTCGAGCATCCTCGCGCACCTCGCCCGCACGGGGGACGCTCTCGCTCGCATCGTGGCTGAGCACCGCGACACCGTGATGGTCGGACGGACCCTCACCCAGCACGCACTCCCCATTTCTTTCGGTCTCAAGGCCGCCTCGTGGCTCGCAGCGGTCGACGACGCCGTGGACGCCGTGCTCGCCGCACGGCTTCCCGTGTCGTACGGCGGGGCGTCCGGGAGCCTGGCCGCCACGATGGCCCGCTGCTCCGACGGCGCAACGTCGGAGCAGACCTTCGGGCGGGTCACCGATTTGCTGGGCCACTGGGCGGACGAGCTCGGCCTGGAGCTGCCGAACGGTGTGTGGCACACCGACCGCGTGCCGGTGCTGCGGGTCGCGAGCGGCTACGCGCAGACCACCGCCGCACTGGCCCGCATGGCCAACGACGTCCTCATGATGTCCCGGCCGGAGGTGGGGGAGCTCCGCGAACCCACCGCGGAGGGGCGAGGTGTTTCCTCGGCCATGCCGCAGAAGCAGAACCCCGTGCTGAGCGTGCTGCTCAAGCGCACGGGCATCGCGGCCCCGGGGCTGCTGTCCCAGGTGTTCGCGGGTGCGAGCGCCGCGGACGACGAACGCCCGGACGGCGGCTGGCATGCCGAATGGGCCGCGTTGCGCGAGCTCGCGGTACTGGCGACCGCGGCGTCGTCGCACGCTGCCGAGCTGGCCGGGGGGCTCACGGTGGACACCGAGCGCATGGCGCAGAACCTCGAGCGCGCGGGAACGGGCGTGATGGCGGAACGGCTGAGCGCGGCACTCGCGCCGATGCTGAGCGAGCGCGAGGGCAAGAACGCGAAGCAGCGCGTGCAGGCCGCGGTGCGCGCTGAGCCGTGGGACGCGGACGCGCTCGCGAGCGCCCTGGCGCGGGAGATCGCGGCGGAAGAGGACCCGACTCTGCCCGAGGGAGTGTCCGTCGGGGATCCGCAGTCCGTGACCCGCTGGGTCCGGAGCCTGCTGGACCCGCGCGGTTACCTGGGTGCGTCGGGCGAACTGTGTGATCGGGCCGTGGCCCGGCACGAGGAAAGGACGACGGCATGACGGTTCCCGCACGGGGACTCGTGGAATTCACCCGACCGCAGGACCTCGCGGAGGGTGCGCCCCTCGTGGTGCTCGGCCCCGCACTGGGCACCTCGGTCACCCATCTCTACGCGGCCGTGGCCCCGCTGCTGGCCGAGCGGTTCCACGTGATCGGCTGGGACCTTCCGGGCCACGGGGTCAGCGATCCCGCGCAGGAATTCACGCTCGGAGAACTCGCCCGCGCCGTGGCGGACGCCGTCACCGAGCGCACCGGTGCGCGGTCGTGGCACATGGCGGGGACCTCGATCGGGGGAGCGGCGGTGCAGCAATTGCTCGCCCAGGATCCCGAGCGGGTGGCGTCCGCGGCGTTGATCGCCACGAGCAACTACTTCCCGGACCCGCGGATGTGGCGCGAGCGCGCCGAGCTCGTCGCGAGTGCCGGCACACCCACCCAGGTGATCGAGTGTGCCAAGGCGTGGTTCGCCCCCGATTTCCTGGCCGAGCACTCGGAACGCGGGACCCCGCTGCTGCACGACCTGCAGGGGACGGACCGGTTCAGTTACGCCGCGGCCTGCCGTGCGCTGGGTGGTTTCGACCTGCGGGAGCGCACGCGCCCCGCGCCCGTCCCCACCGCAGTCGTGGCCGGTGCGCAGGACGCCATGGTGGGGCCCGACGTCGCCCAGGGTCTCGCGGACGCGCTGCACGCGCGCTGCGAGGTCGTCGACGACGCCGCCCACCTCGTACCTGTGGCCGCACCCGAGCTCGTGGCCCACACGATCGCGGAGCTCGTGGCGGCCGCGCGCTGACGCGGTCCACGCGCGCTCGATCGATCCGCGGCACCCGCGGGGAGCCGCGAGCGCACGAGACACGGATTCACGGGACGCGGCATGACGGGCCACGAGCTCGGGAACGACGACACGAACCAGCACGAGACCAGGAACGAGGAACAAACATGAACCCACGCTCGCAACGCACCGAAGCACAGGCCCTGCAGGACGGGATGACCGTGCGCCGGGAGGTGCTCTCGGACGCCCACGTGGACCGCGCGGAGTCCGGCAAGACCGAGTTCACGGAGGACTTCCAGGACTTCATCTCGCGCTACGCGTGGGGCGAGATCTGGACCCGGCCCGGCCTGGACCGCCGGATGCGCAGCGCGTGCGTGTTGACCGCGCTGATCGCCGCCGGTCACTGGGAGGAGTTCGAGATGCACGTCAAGGCGGCGTTGCGCAACGGGCTGAGCATGGACGAGATCAAGGAGATCCTGCTGCAGTCCGCGATCTACCTCTCCGTCCCGTCCGCCAACAACGCGTTCAAGCACGCGCAGAAGGCGCTGTCGGAGTACTCGGGCTGACCGGAATTGTTCGCCATGCGAACAGATGTTCACATGGCGAGCACGGCGCTCTAGACTGACCACATGCAACGCGGTGACCGGACACCCGAGCCCGGCGCCGCCCCGGCCGCGGCCGGGTGAGTTACCACGGTGAGGATCCCCATGAACCACGCATACGTCTACGACGCCATCCGTACCCCGTTCGGGAAGGTGGGTGGCGCGCTCGCGAGCCACCGTCCCGACGACCTCGCGGCCCTCGTGGTGCGCACGCTCGTGGAGCGCGCACCCGAGCTGGACCCCGCCACGATCGACGAGGTCTACTTAGGCAACGCCAACGGCGCCGGTGAGGAGAATCGCAACGTGGCGCGCATGGCCACGCTGCTCGCGGGTCTGCCCGTGTCCGTTCCCGGCTCCACGATCAACCGGTTGTGCGGTTCGTCCTTGGACGCCGCGATGATGGGCTCCCGTCAGATCGAGGTGGGGGAAGGGGACTTGCTGCTCGTGGGCGGCGTCGAGTCCATGTCTCGCGCGCCGTGGGTGCTGCCCAAGACCGAGCGGCCCTACCCCATGCAGAACCTCGAGCTCGCCAACACGACCCTGGGCTGGCGTCTCGTGAACCCGGACATGCCGAGCGAGTGGACGGTGTCCCTCGGTGAGGCCACCGAGCAGTTGCGCGAGAAGCACGGCATCTCGCGCGAGGACCAGGACGCGTTCGCGGCCACCTCCCACCAGCTCGCGGCCAAGGCGTGGGACGAGGGCAAGTACGACGACATCACGGTCAGCGTGGCACCCAACACCAAGAAGGGCGTGGAGCTCACCCGGGACGAAACCGTGCGCGGGGACTCCACCCCGGAGACGCTCGCCGGTCTGCGCACCGTGTTCCGCAGCGGTGACAACGCGACCGTCACCGCCGGTAACTCCTCTCCCATGAACGACGGCGCGTCCGCCGTGTGGCTCGGCAGCGAGCGCGGTGCGCAGCTGCTCGGTCGCGAGCCCATCGCCCGTATCGCCGGCCGCGGTGCCGCCGCCAACGAACCACAGTTCTTCGGTGAGGCGCCCGTGGAGGCGGCCAACATCGCCGTGCGCCGCGCGGGGATCACGTGGGACGACGTCGCCGCCGTGGAACTCAACGAGGCCTTCGCCGCGCAGTCGCTCGCGTGCCTGCGCCAGTGGGGTGTGGACCAGAGCATCGTCAACCAGTGGGGCGGGGCCATCGCGATCGGCCACCCGCTCGGCGCCTCCGGGACCCGCGTGTTGGGGACCCTGGCCCGCCGGTTGCAGGAGAGCGGGCAGCGCTGGGGTGTGGCCAGCCTGTGCATCGGCGTGGGGCAGGGCCTCGCGGTGGTGCTCGAGAACGAGAACGCCCAGGGCTGAGACCCCTCCAACCTTTTCGAGAAAGGCACACCATGCTCAACATTGCAGACAGCGCCGCGGCGGCCGTGGAGCTCATCCACGACGGTGCGTGCGTGATGATCGGCGGCTTCGGTGTGGCCGGTCAGCCCGTGGAACTCATCGACGCCCTGATCGAACACGGCGCCAAGGACCTCACGGTCGTGAACAACAACGCCGGCAACGGGGACGTGGGTCTCGCCAAGCTGATCCAGCTGGGCCGCGTGCAGAAGATCATCTGCTCGTTCCCGCGCCAGTCGGACTCGTGGCACTTCGATGAGAAGTACCGCGCCGGTGAGATCGAGCTCGAGGTCGTCCCGCAGGGCAACCTCGCCGAGCGGATCCGCGCCGCCGGTGCCGGGATCGGGGCGTTCTTCACGCCCACCGGTTACGGCACGCCCCTGGCCGAGGGCAAGGAGGTGCGCGAGCTGGACGGCAAGCACCAGGTGCTCGAGTACCCCATCCACGCGGATTTCTCCCTGACCAAGGCGTACCGGGCGGACAAGGCCGGCAACCTCGTGTACCGCAAGACGGCGCGCAACTTCGGCCCCATCATGGCTGCGGCGGCCACGCACTCCATCGTGCAGGTCAGCGACATCGTGGAGCGCGGGCAGATCGATCCCGAGGTCGTGGTGACCCCTGGGATCTACGTGGACACCGTGGTGCAGATCAACCGGCCCCAGTAGCAGGACCCGCGAGAGGAAGGTGCGGCATGAGCGTTCCGCAGAACAGTGATCACCCGTTGAGCCCGGAGGAACTCGCGGAGGTCGTGGCGCGGGACATCCCCGCCGGGGCGTACGTGAACCTGGGCATCGGCCAGCCCACCCTGGTCTCTAACTACCTCAGCGCCGAGGACGACGTCACCCTGCACACCGAGAACGGGATGCTCGGGATGGGTGCGGAGGCCCACGGGGACGAGGTGGACCCGGACCTGATCAACGCCGGCAAGATCCCCGTGGTCGAGACCGAGGGCTGCTCGTACTTCCATCACGCGGACTCGTTCGCCATGATGCGCGGCGGTCACCTGGACTGCTGCGTGCTGGGTGCGTTCCAGGTGGACCAGCAAGGCAACCTCGCCAACTGGCACACCGGTAAGCCGGACGCGATCCCCGCCGTGGGCGGTGCCATGGACCTCGCTACCGGCGCCAAGCAGACCTTCGTGATGATGACCCTGAAGACCAAGAAGGGTCAGTCGAAGCTCGTGAAGGAGTGCACCATGCCGCTCACGGGCGTGGGCTGCGTGTCCCGGATCTACACGGACCTCGGCGTGTTCCTCCTCGAGGACGGCAAGGTCACGGTGCGCGAGACCTTCGGTGTCGGCTTCGACGAACTCGCCCAGCAGGTGGATGTGGAGCTGACACCCGCCCAGTGACCCGCGCGGTATTCTGCCGGGTAGTGTGCCGATGGTGTCGCGCGGACCGTTCGCGGTGCCATCGCCGTGTCGATCAGTGACCCACGCGGCGCCGTGGGGGAGAGAGGGTGGTCACCACGACCGGTAGCAACGACTCCGCCCCCGGGGACGGTTTCGTGCAGTCGCTCGCGCGCGGGCTCGCCGTGATCGGGGCGTTCGACGCCGAACGCCCCGCCATGAGCCTGTCCGAGGTGGCCCGGCAGACCCAGCTGACCCGCGCGACCGCCCGCCGGTTCCTGCTCACGCTCGAGTCCCTGGGTTACGTGCGCTCGGACGGGCGGCGCTTCGAACTCACGCCCAAGGTACTGAGCCTGGGCTACTCCTATCTCTCCGCGCTGTCGCTGCCGCAACTGGCCCAGCCCCACCTGCGTTCGTTGTCGGACGAGCTCGGGGAATCCACGTCCATGTCCGTGCTCGACGGCGCGGAGATCGTCTACGTCGCGCGCGTGGCCACCCAGCGGATCATGAGCGTGAGCATCTCGCTCGGCACGAGGTTCCCGGCGTACGCAACCTCCATGGGCCGGGTCCTGCTCGCGGCACTGCCCCCCGAGGAGCTCGCGGAACTGCTCGAGCGGGCGCAACCGCGCAGCCTGACCCCGCTGACACTCACGGACCACACGCAGCTGCGGGCGCAGATCGCCGCCGTGCGTCGTGCCGGCCACGCCGTGGTGGACCAGGAACTCGAACTCGGGCTGCGCTCCGTGGCCGTGCCGGTGACGGACGGCACGGGAGCGGTGGTGGCCGCGATCAACGTGTCCATGCGCGTGGGCCTCGGATCCGGGGACGTGGAACACCTGGACCGCCGCGTGGTCCCCGCCCTGCAACGGTGCGCCGCCGCCCTGTCGGCGGACGTCGTGACCTCCGGCAAAAGCGATTTCTCCTCCTGAGACGCGAGCTGCTATGCTAAGGAAGAATTGCTCGATTCCGGGCAGTCCTCAGATGGCAAATCGGACACCGTCCTGTGGTACGCACCTTGTACCTAGATGCCATCTTTCGTCATGCTCGGACACGGTTTCGTCGCAGTCACTACTGCTGATCCGTCCCGGCGGGCCCGGGATCAATATTCCGCCATCAACGGGGGCGGCCACCACCGGTCCCGTTCCAACAGGAGGCACTGTGCCAACTATCCAGCAACTGGTCCGCAAGGGCCGGCACTCCAAGGTCGTGAAGACCAAGGCTCCCGCGCTCAAGGGCAACCCCATGAAGCGCGGCGTCTGCACCCGCGTGTTCACCACGACCCCCAAGAAGCCGAATTCGGCGCTGCGCAAGGTGGCCCGTGTGAAGCTCAACGGCGGCGTGGAAGTCACCGCCTACATCCCGGGTGAGGGTCACAACCTTCAGGAACACTCCATCGTGCTCGTGCGCGGTGGTCGTGTGAAGGACCTGCCGGGTGTCCGTTACAAGATCGTGCGCGGCGCGCTCGACACCCAGGGTGTCAAGGGCCGTCAGCAGGCTCGCTCCCGCTACGGCGCGAAGAAGGAGAAGAAGTAATGCCTCGTAAAGGTCCCGCTCCCAAGCGCCCCCTCGTCGTCGATCCCGTCTACGGCTCGCCCGTGGTCACGCAGCTGATCAACAAGGTCCTGCAGGACGGCAAGAAGTCCACCGCCGAGCGCATCGTCTACGGTGCCCTTGAGGGTGTGCGCAACAAGACCAACTCCGATCCCGTGGCCACCCTGAAGAAGGCCCTCGACAACGTCAAGCCCGCCCTCGAGGTCCGCTCCCGTCGTGTCGGTGGCGCCACCTACCAGGTGCCGGTCGAGGTCAAGGCAGGCCGCGCCCAGGCACTGTCCCTGCGCTGGCTCGTGGGCTACTCCAAGGCCCGTCGTGAGAACACCATGACCGAGCGTCTGCAGAACGAGATCCTCGACGCCTCCAACGGCCTCGGTGCCGCTGTGAAGCGCCGCGAGGACACCCACAAGATGGCCGAATCCAACAAGGCCTTCGCCCACTACCGCTGGTAAAATTCGGTAGTCCTGTCGGCCCCGCGCTGCGCGGGGCCGACACCAGGGCCCGGCACTACCTTTTACGAAGGGAACCATCGTGGCACTCGACGTGCTTACCGACCTCAAGAAGGTCCGCAATATCGGCATCATGGCTCACATCGATGCCGGTAAGACCACGACCACCGAACGAATCCTGTTCTACACGGGCATCAACCACAAGCTCGGCGAAACGCACGACGGTGCATCCACGATGGACTGGATGGCTCAGGAGCAGGAACGCGGCATCACCATCACGTCCGCCGCGACCTCGTGCTACTGGCACGACTACCAGATCAACATCATCGACACCCCGGGTCACGTGGACTTCACGGTCGAGGTCGAGCGCTCTCTGCGCGTGCTCGACGGCGCCGTGGCCGTCTTCGACGGCAAAGAGGGCGTGGAGCCCCAGTCCGAGACCGTGTGGCGCCAGGCCGATAAGTACGAAGTGCCCCGCATCTGCTTCGTCAACAAGATGGACAAGCTGGGCGCCGACTTCTACTTCACCGTGGACACCATCAAGTCCCGCCTGGGCGCGACCCCGCTCGTGTTGCAGCTGCCGATCGGTGCCGAGAACGACTTCGTGGGCGTCATCGACCTGGTGACCATGAAGGCTCTCGTGTGGGAGGGCGACTCCAAGGGTGACGTCTCCCTGGGCGCCAAGTACGAGACGCGCGAGATCCCGGAGGATCTGAAGGACCGCGCGGATGACTACCGCAACCAGCTCGTCGAGGCCGTCGCGGAGGCGGACGACGAGCTCATGGAGAAGTACCTCGGCGGCGAGGAGCTCACCGAGGACGAGATCAAGGCCGGCATCCGCAAGCTGACGATCACCTCCCGGGCCTACCCCGTGCTGTGTGGCTCGGCGTTCAAGAACCGCGGCGTGCAGCCCATGCTCGACGCCGTGGTGGACTACCTGCCCTCCCCGCTCGACGTGGAGGACGTGCAGGGCCACGCCATCAACGACGAGGAAGAGGTCATGACCCGCACCGCGGACGCCAACGGCCCCTTCGCGGCCCTCGCGTTCAAGGTCGCCTCGCACCCGTTCTACGGCCAGCTCACATACATCCGCGTGTACTCCGGCAAGGCGAAGGCCGGCGAGCAGGTCATGAACTCGACCAAGGGCAAGCGCGAGCGCATCGGCAAGCTCTTCCAGATGCACTCCAATAAGGAGAACCCGGTGGACGAGATCTCCGCCGGTCACATCTACGCGGCGATCGGTCTGAAGGACACCACCACGGGCGACACCCTGTGCGATTCGAACAACCAGATCGTGCTGGAGTCCATGAGCTTCCCCCAGCCTGTGATCTTCGTGGCCATCGAGCCCAAGACCAAGGGTGACCAGGAGAAGCTGTCCACTGCCATCCAGAAGCTCTCCGCGGAGGACCCCACCTTCACGGTGTCCCTCAACGACGAGACCGGCCAGACCGAGATCGGCGGCATGGGCGAGCTGCACCTGGACATCCTGGTGGACCGCATGAAGCGCGAGTTCAAGGTCGAGGCCAACGTGGGCAAGCCGCAGGTGGCCTACCGCGAGACCATCAAGAAGGCCGTGGACAAGGTCGACTACACCCACAAGAAGCAGACCGGTGGTTCCGGCCAGTTCGCCAAGGTGCAGGTTTCCTTCGAGCCGCTGCCGCTGGACGCGGAGGAGCTGTACGAGTTCGACAACGCCGTGACCGGTGGTCGCGTGCCGCGCGAGTACATCCCCTCGGTGGACCACGGTATCCAGGACGCCATGCAGTTGGGCATCCTGGCGGGCTACCCGGTGGTGGGCGTCAAGGCCACACTGATCGATGGTGCCTACCACGACGTGGACTCCTCGGAAATGGCGTTCAAGATCGCCGGCTCGATGGTGTTCAAGGAAGGTGCCCGGCGTGCCAACCCGGTCCTGCTCGAGCCGCTCATGGCCGTGGAGGTGCGTACCCCGGAAGAGTACATGGGTGACGTCATCGGTGACCTGAACTCCCGCCGTGGCCAGATCCAGTCCATGGAGGACGTCGCGGGTGTCCAGCTCGTGAAGGCCCTGGTGCCCTTGTCGGAGATGTTCGGCTATATCGGTGACCTGCGGTCCAAGACCCAGGGTCGCGCGGTGTACTCGATGGAGTTCGACAGCTACTCGGAGGTCCCCAAGGCCGTGGCCGAGGAGATCATCCAGAAGAACCGCGGCGAGTGAGCCGGCGGGGCCCACGCCCCGTGATTTCAGTAAATTCGTAATCCAGAAGTAGACTTGCACAGGTTTCGACACGCGCAGCGTCTGAAGCGCTGTGGTCCCACGCTCCGTGGTCCGGAGCAGTCGAGCAAGTCTCACCTCAATGTTCTAGGAGGAACACATCATGGCGAAGGCCAAGTTCGAGCGCACCAAGCCGCACCTCAACATTGGCACCATTGGCCACGTTGACCACGGCAAGACCACGCTCACCGCTGCGATCTCCAAGGTTCTGGCCGACAAGTACCCGGACGTCAACGAGCAGCGTGACTTCGGTGCGATCGACTCCGCCCCGGAGGAGAAGCAGCGCGGCATTACGATCAACATCTCTCACATCGAGTACCAGACCGACAAGCGTCACTACGCCCACGTGGACGCCCCCGGTCACGCCGACTACGTGAAGAACATGATCACCGGTGCCGCTCAGATGGACGGCGCGATCCTCGTGGTCGCCGCGACTGACGGCCCCATGGCCCAGACCCGCGAGCACGTCCTGCTCGCCCGCCAGGTGGGCGTGCCCTACCTGCTGGTGGCGCTGAACAAGTCCGACATGGTCGACGACGAAGAGCTGCTCGACCTCGTCGAGATGGAGGTCCGCGAGCTGCTGTCCGACCAGGGCTTCGACGGCGACAACGCCCCCGTGGTGCGCGTCTCCGCTCTAAAAGCCCTCGAGGGCGACGCCGAGTGGGTCAAGTCCGTCGAGGACCTCATGGAGGCCGTGGACGAGAACGTCCCGGACCCCGTGCGTGACACCGACAGGCCCTTCCTGATGCCCGTCGAGGACGTCTTCACGATCACCGGTCGCGGCACCGTGGTGACCGGCCGCGCCGAGCGCGGTACCCTGCCGATCAACTCCGAGGTCGAGATCGTGGGCATCCGCCCCGTGCAGAAGACCACGGTGACCGGTATCGAGATGTTCCACAAGCAGATGGACGAGGCCATGGCCGGCGAGAACTGCGGTCTACTACTGCGCGGTCTCAAGCGCGACGACGTCGAGCGTGGCCAGGTCGTGTGCAAGCCGGGTTCCATCACCCCGCACACCGACTTCGAGGCCAACGTCTACATCCTGTCCAAGGAAGAGGGCGGGCGTCACAACCCGTTCTACTCGAACTACCGCCCGCAGTTCTACTTCCGCACCACGGACGTCACCGGCGTCATTACCCTGCCCGAGGGCACCGAGATGGTCATGCCCGGCGACAACACCGAAATGACCGTTGAGTTGATTCAGCCCATCGCCATGGAGGACGGCCTCGGCTTTGCTATCCGTGAGGGTGGCCGCACCGTTGGTTCCGGTAAGGTGACCAAGATCACCAAGTGATCCAAACACTGACCGTCTGTAAATCGACTCTGTGAGGAGTTGAGATGGACGTGGTGCGGCCTGGACCCAGGGAATGCTGATTGTCGCAGTCCCCTGATCATTGGATCGGGCCAACCCGTCAGTGCTCTGCAAAACGCTCGGCTGGACTGTCCAGCCGAGCGTTTTGCGTGGTCGGTGTTACTCGGCACTTCATGGACTTCGCCATGATCGGCCACTCTGCGGATCAGGTTATGGGGCCGGTTTCTTGGGGGGGGGTGCCTCTATGGTTTTCGTCAAGCAGCCAGGGCCATTGATGACGCGGGCTGAGGGTCGGTGGGGTCTTGGTAGAGGGTGCCGTCACGCAGCATCGCGAACAGGACGTCGGTCCGCCGGCGGGCCAGGGCGATGATCGCCTGGTTGTGGCGTTTGCCCTGGGCGCGTTTCCGGTCGTAGTAGGCCCGCGACGGGGCGTGGTGCAACGAGGCGAAGGCCGAGAGGAACAGCGCCCGTTTGAGCCTCTTGTTCCCACCGCGGGGGGCGTGCTCGCCGCGGATCGAGGTCCCCGACCGCCGGGTGACCGGGGCGATTCCGGCGTAGGAGGCCAGGTGCCCGGCATCGGCGAAGTCCTTGCCCACGACTTCGGTGAGGATCCGTGCTGCGGTCCTGACGCCGATGCCGGGCATCGAGGTCAGGACCTCGGAAAGAGGGTGGGCCTCCACCAGGACCTCAACCTGGCTCGCCACCTGCGCCCGCTGGGTCGTCAGCGCGGCCAGCTGCCCGGCCAGGATCGGCACGACGGTGGCGGCCTCGGTGCCGGCCACCACCACGGTCTGCTGTCCCAACGCGGTGAAGATCTCCTCGGTGAGGGTCTCGGCCAACCTGGGTGCGTGCTTGCGCAGCCGCGCCCTCACATGACCTCGTCCGGCGGCGGCGAGCTTCGCCGGGGTCGGGTAGCGGGTGAGCAGGTCGGCCACCGCCGGGTGGCCCACCCGCGGCCCCAGGACCCGTTCCAGGGCGGGGTGGATCTGGGTGAGCATCCCGCGTAATCGGTTCGAGATGGCGGTGATCTGGGCGGCGAGGTCGTCGTCGAAGCCGGCCAGCACGGCCAGCTCAGCGATCTGGGCCTCATCGACGCGGATGCCGCGCAGAGTGTGCGGCATGGTCCGGGCGGCCTCGGCGATGATCAGTGCATCACGGGCGTCGGTCTTGGCCGTACCCGGGTGCAGGTCCGCGATCCGGCGCATGGCCAGCCCTGGCAGGTAAGCCACCGTGACAGACTCCATCGCCTGGGCCACGGCCACCGGCAGCGCCCCGATCGTGGCCGGCTGATCCACCACCATCAGCACCGGCCCGTGCGCGGTGGCCAGCTCCTCGAGGATCGCGCGCAACCGGGCCTCGTCGTTGGGCAGGGCCTTGTCGTAAACCGTCTTCCCGGCCGCCGTCACGGCCACGGCGTGGTGGTCGGACTTGCCGACGTCGAGGCCGACGAACACCGCCGGGCGTGCTCGCTCCGAGATGGACCCATCCCTTCTCTCGTACTGGCATCTGCTCGTGCTGGCCGGCCGGGAGGTGGTCACGCTCGGCATCCACGTTACGAAGGTCCTCCACAGGAGATCCCGCCTCTATCAGCGATCCGCGACCACCGGAGCGATCCTCGGTGACAACACCCCCCGGATCATCGACGACTGGGGGCAAACGATCATGCCCAGGACCGGCCGGCCAACACCCCTCCATCCTGCTGGACGGAGGAGCTGGGAAAAAGGTAACGGGGGTAATGAGTGTGGTGCCTCTGAAGTTGGGTGTTAGGTCTCTGCAGTGGAAGTTCATCGGTACTTCAGTTGCAATCAGGTGGGTTCTCAGGGGCGGCGGTCTCCGTTGTCGCGACCGAAATGCCCTCCTAATGTGGGAAACGTCCCAACCATTCGCGGCACCCGCCGCTTTGCAAAGGAGCGAATCATGAATCCCGACCTGTCAAAGTTCGACCTCAACGGACTCGAGATCTCAGAGTTTCTCGACGACACCCGTATGGAGGACGGCGAGGTAGTCGCCAAGGTGATGTCCGCGTCCTGCACCACCTGCGAGTGCTGCTGCAGCTGTTCTTCCTAACAGTGCCAGGGGGAGGCTCGCGGGACCGCGAGCCTCCCTTCGACGGTGGATATGACCATGTTGTCACCTGCACATGCAGTCGCAAGGAACTCCCCATGGCGTGGATACCACATCGTCGCCAAGGTCTCTGAGATCGAGCGGGCACGCATCCGCATTGGCGCGCTGTCCTGTGTGGAAGGTATTCGTCTGGTTCTGAACATGACGCCCAAGCGGGGAGCCGAGTTCAGTTTCAGCGTGATGGTCGGTTCAGGTCAGGACTCCGTTGACCGGGCGGTGCGTGATGCGCTGGGTCGTGGCGCCATCGAAACCTCCGAGCCGGACCTACCGCTGGCCGGTTCTTCCTTCGGCGGGCAAAGCTTGGCAGTTGCCGTCCTGAGCACGCTGTCCACCGCGTCCCGGGACATCTTGGAACTTGCCGGCTGCTCCCCGCGAGAACGTTTCGAAAAGATTCTTCATGTCTTTCTGGATCACGCAGGCGCCGTGTCGAGTCGGTGGATCCCCGCTGCACTTGCACCGGCGCCGGCGGCTTACCTTAGCTTTCACTCCCATGCGCAGGGGTTTGCTGCACGCTCCACCGACCCGGATGCAGTACGCCACCGAATGGCCGCGACATCCGAAGCTCTTGCGCCCTACCTTCTCCCAGAGGCGTCCCGAACTTTGGACAGGTGGTACGCAGTCCATCAGGATGAACGGGAGCCGCCGGCGCAGGGCTGGGGCCGCGTTGTGCATGATGCCGTCCCGGGGCTGACCGAACTAGCGAAATCCGGGCTATTAACCGTCGATGACGATCAAGCTACGCCGGGTCCCCTCGATGAGAGCGACTTCCACATTCGAGTGCGTGCAGATAGGCGTCTCTCGAATTACCTGCAGCGTGATCCTCGCTTCATCGCCAGCAGATTGGCGACATCCCTGCTCTACCACCAGGCGTATGCTCTCGGGTTTACGCTTGAGCAGCGATTCCTGGCGTGTGCAATAACCGCCCGCCTCATAGAGCGTGGGTGCGGAATAACGGAGGACAGTGCCCTGAGGTTCATGGGTCACACCTGACGAGCCCCTGTGGGGCGGGGTCGCCTGGAGAGAACTGCAAGTGTGGTGCCTGGCAACCCTGGCCGAGATGTTCCTCGCTGGTGGTTGGCGGTCAGGACGCGGCGCTGTTGAATCCTTCGAGCTGTGAAGGCATGAAAACACGAGCACCGGCATCACCATTGACCACATTCATTAGCCCGACGGTGCCCGCAGTTCCTGTCACCGCCCCCTGGAGCGCGCCCCAGATGATGCCGTCCGGGGCTGAACGCAACGGACCCGTATTACCGTCCTGGGTCGGCAGCCGGGAGAACACGCTCATGTCCTCCACCAAATACACCCCACCCCACTGCTGCATTACCTCATTGTGGAACCAGGCCTTGAAAATCACGCCCCCCAACTGGGACACGGCGGGCATAGCCCAAGAGGTCAGCCAGTTTCGCAGCTCCTCCACGCTTACATCGTGGTGCTTCGTGAGGTCGAAATAGACCAAACATACGTACATCGAGCACTCCTCAGGACTCGAAGACAGCCATCTCGAAGGCCAGTTGGATCAGAGTCAGATTGCGGACTTCCGGTTCAAGACGGATACCCTGCTCGTCTTCTATCAACCCGCGGTGCCGGAGCAGATCCGCCAGAGGCCGGATCCGGGTGCGGTCGAGCACTTCCAGCAGCTCGGTGCCCGTCAAAATGGACCAATCAGTGCGGGTGATGCCCTCATTGGTGGAAAGGCCAGCTTGGATGAAGGATATTAGTGTGCGGTCGTTGTCCAGGGGCTCGTCGAGCTCGAAGGATAGAGGGTTGGTGATGTAGGCGTGCAACGCACCGGACCGGTGCAGTTGCAGACGCTGATGTGAGAATGAAGCGGCTCCTGATCCGAAGCCCAGAGTGTCCGCCTTCGCCTGAAAATAAAGCGTGGTGAATGCTGATTTGCGCCCGAAGTATCCATGGCCGTACTCGGGCAGAACCTCGTTGATGCGCATGCGCGCCTCGGCGTAAAGGGCGTATTGCTGCGCAATGTAATCGCGCTTGTCCTTCGGATCCATCTTCTTCCGAAGATGGGTTCCCTCGGTGGGACGGTAGGAGTACAGGGACAGGTGGTCCAACGGCAGCGTCAGCGCCGTCTCCACGCTCTCCATGAGTTCATCATTCGTCTGATCGGCAAAACCCGACATCAAATCGATGGACACGTGTTCAAACCCTGCTCGGCGCGCCATGTCGGGGAGACCCCTCGCCTCCTCCGCACTATGCCTTCGCCCGAGTGAACGCAAGCGGTCATGATCGAAGGACTGCACGCCAGAGGAAACCCGGTTGAAACCCAATTCGCGGTACATCACGAGTTTGTCTTCGTCCACGGTGTCTGGAGAGCACTCGATGGTCGATTCGGTCAATGGATTCAGATCGAATGTCTCCGTGATCGCCGTCATGACCCGCACGGTCTCATCCTCGGTCAAGTTACTGGCAGTGCCGCCTCCCCAATAGATCGTGGATATCTCCTTGTCGGCGTACTCAGGCCCCCGCGTCCTGATTTCGTGACAGAGTGCCTCAACGTACCGTTCGCGTATTGGATCGCCGGCGCGTCGGGTCAGGTCCTTGTTCGGAATGGCCTGGACCCAGTCGCAAAAAGTACAGCGAGAGCGGCAAAACGGGACATGCACATACAACAGCGCTTGCTTTTGCCCGGTGGTCGTGGCCGGATTGTCGGTGGCGTGGTCGGTGAGAGTTCTCACGCTGACACTTCCTCTCGCGATGTGCGCTGGCAGTGCGCCCCGGGTGGGGACGCGGCTCGGGAAAAACGCTACAAGGGATGTTCTGAAGTGCCCAGGTTTGATTTTTCACTGTGATCCCACTGAACCGTCGATACAGATCCTCTGGAGCCCTGGCGCAGATCCATTGACGAACGCGGAATGCTATTGACGCCTCATGAGAGGAATCTGCAAGTCTTGGTTTCAGCAGCTCCCGGACCGCAGTGATTGGATTAGACGGAGGAAACCCCATGACTGCTATTTTGAATGCACCTGAGTTTGTACTTCCTGACTTGGCCGCGATCGTACAAGAGGCTGAGACAGTTGACGTTGGGGCAGTGCTCGAGGCGGAGACCGGGCAGCACCTACCGTGGACACCGTCGGCCATTGCCCTGGCTCTCTTTCGGGATGAGTCCCTCACCACGAAGGAACTTGTGGCTCGCGCGGAGGCCAGGTGCGCGCGACGTGAGCCGCAGTTGAAGACCTTCGTCCCTCTCTACACGACCAACCACTGCGATTCCGAGTGCAAAATGTGCTCCATGCGAGGAAAGAACACTAGGCTTGATCGCCAGTTCGCCTCCCGCAGCCAGATCCTCGAGCAACTTGAGATCCTCCGCCATGAGGAGGGCGTTCGCGGCATCGGGCTGCTCACCGGCGAGTATGACAGTGCCTACACCCGTCTTGCGACCGCATTCAGGGTCGGTTGGATCGCCCGAGAGGCTCTGGACCGCGGTTTCGAGGACATTTACGTGAACATAGGCTCCATGACCCCCGAAGAGATTGAAGTCTTCGCGGACTGGGTTCCGGACCGTAAGGACGCCGTGACTCTCTGTGTATTTCAGGAGTCGTACGACCGGGAAACCTACCGACGCTTCATGGGAGACACCTCGGAAAATGTGCCCAAGGCTAACTTCGACCGTCGGATTACGTCCTTCGACCGGTGGCTTGATGCGGGCTTCCCTCGCACGAACCCCGGTGTGTTGATGGGACTCCATACCTCCGTGGAGGAGGAACTGGTCTATCTCACCAGTCACGTTGGGCACCTGCGGGACCGAGGATCCGTCGTGGACATCTCCATCCCTCGGATGCGGCCGGCTCGTACTACTCGCAACACCACGCGCGTCGGGGATGAGGACTACGTGCGTCTCACGGCAGTGCTTTCCCACACGTTCCCGGAGAATCGCCTGGTCCTGACTAATCGGGAGCCGAAGGAAATCCGAGACCAGGTAATCGGGATGTCAGGAATCATCAGCCCCGGCAGTCCGGACGTGGCTCCATATGCACGTGACGGATCCGTGAAGAACTCCGAGGGCTCGTCCCAGTTCATCGTGGCCGAGCTGGCGCGGCCGCGCGACATCCTCGCCGACGTCGAGGCCTCGGGCCGACGCATTGCCAACTTCGGCCCGACCATTCCTGTGCGGAGCGGCGAGGAAGCTGCGGTCTGAGGATGTCTGTGCGGCGCATCTACCTACTGCACGGCCTGATGGGTACGGCCTATGCGCACTTCGGTGTTCAGATTCGCCGCTGGCATGACGACGGGCCGGTGCCGGTGGACCTGCCTGGACATGGACGGTGTCGGTTAGACGCCGCCCCATCCTATTCGGAACAAGCCATGCAGTACGTGGAGAGGATCTTGGGCCGCCTCGGACCGGGAGACGTTGTGGCGGCTTCCTACTTGGGCGGGCCCATCGCGGTGAGCATTGCAGCTCGGCGTCCCGATCTCGTGCGCTCCCTCGTGCTGTGCGGGACCGCACTTCCTCCTGACCCGAAATACGTCTATTCCGCGCTCCGTGTCTTCGAGAAGATTGCTCCTCCGCACAGTGAGCTCAGCGCCGCCTACGACAACCTGCACGGCACGCGCTGGCGACAGACACTTCGGCATTTTGCCGCGGACCCTGGACTCGTGGCTGCCATGAGTGAGGTGAACACCAGCAGGCTTGCTTCGCTGGGTCTCCCCGTCCTGATCTGTAACGGAGACCTCAAGCAGGTCGAGCGCGAGTCGGTCGAACGGCTTGTCTCGGAAGAACGCGACATTGAAGGCCGGGTGGTCGCCGGGACGGGACACCTGCCATCCGTGGACAGGCCGGAGAGATTTGCCGAGATCGTGGAGGAATGGCGTGCACGGTCCGGGAGGCCAATGTTGGCGGGGCGCCATGCGCGATCTTGAGTCGGAGCTCATGAAGGCGATTGGTGAGGAGGATCCGGAACGTCCCCTGGACTCGCTCGAGGCAATGGTCCTGCACACCCGGCTCGTGGAGCACGGGTATCCCGAGGTGCCCTACACGATGAGACCGAACACATTGAAGGAGTGGTTCCGATGGGCAGCCGAGCATTCACCGGATTCCTGAGGGAAGCTCACGAACCGCCCGGCCTGGTCACCTGGGGCGGAGAGCAGTCGGGTTGGGACGAGATCGCGCACAAGGCACACGGGCTCGCCTCCCATCTGGAACCGGGGGGCACTTATCATGTGGACCCCCGAGAGGGACTCGCCTCCCTCGTGGGACTCATGGCCGTGAGACAGGTCGAGCGCACACGGATCCTGTGGGTCGCGGCCGATCTGGGTGGGTCCGCCCCCGTCAGCGGCATCGCAGAGCTCAACGTACCGGGCATGCCGGGGGTGGACCGGCCGCTGTGGGGCGTTGCCACGTCAGGGACCACCTCTTCCCCGAAGATTGCTCTGGGATACAGTGACGAGTGGGAGGACATCGTGCGCTTGCAAGCGAAGGGCATTTACGATCCAGCGTTCCCCTCCGGTGAGTACGGTTTCGCGACTCACCTGCCGATACAATTCTCGGCCGCTTTTTTCATGCTCGTCCTGCCGGCCATGCTCCTGCGCAGGGATCTCACCGTGACAACTCCTGTGGATTGGGCACCGGTGCTAGCGGCCCAGGATCGCGCTGAGCTATTCTTTCTTTCTGCGCCATCGGTGATGGCAGCAGCATGCTCGAGCGAAACGAGTTCCCCGCAGCTGCACCGGACCGTAGTGGTGCTCGGTGGGGGCCACCTGGGGCGGGGGAGGGTGCAGATGATCCGGGAACACACTGGGGCGAAACGGGTGTGGAACATCTACGGGACTGCGGAAACCGGGTGCTTGAGCATCGACGAGGACCCCGGGCACGGTACGCACGTGGGTCGGCCGATTCCGGGGAAGAAGATTTGGGCGCATGGGGACGGGCAGGACTCACGAATTGCCGCAGAAGGAGCCGACTGTTGCGCCTTCCTCTGGACTCCGGGTACGGAAGTAACCGCTGTCGACCTGCCGGTGAGCGCGGATCTGGGACGGCTCGACCCGCACGGCCATATCGTGCTCGAAGGCCGCGTGGACGGAACCGTCAAACTACGAGGGCGGCTGGTGGACTTGCGGTCCATCGAGCGCCACCTGCTTCGTCTCGAGGGCGTCCACGATGTGTCCGTCAGGGTGGTTGAACGCGCCGATGGACTTGACGGCCTGGCCGCCCGCGTCGTCGGGACGGTCACGTCCAAGAACATCTGGGCTCATGGGACCGGAACCGATGGCGTGGTGCTCAACGAGATCGAGTGTCTGGCGGAGCGGGACGCCGCGCATCTCTATTCCGACAACGGCAAGTTGCAGAGGAAGGCATAGGGATGGTCGTCGGAGATGTACACATCGAGTCGGAGCGCAGCGAGGAGATCATACTGGTCCGCTCCGATGCCTACTACGTCAGAGAGGGAGCCGGCGTCAGGCTCACCAACCGCGACGGGACGTTCACACTCAGTGGCGATGGTGCCTACGGACTGGTGGAGGCCTTGTTCAACGGCTTGGAGAACCCCTGCCGGCTCAGCGATCTGTGCCGCGGTCTGACCCCCCAGGCTGCGGCGTCGGTCGAGAGGCTCGTGGATCTGCTCAAGGACAGGGGGGTCGTCCGGGGCCGTCATGACGCGGACGACGACATCCTCCCGCCGTGGCAGGCGGAGCGTTATGCGGGGCAGATCGCCCTCCTGGACCGGGAGGGGGACTATCCGGTGCGACGATTTCTGCGAGCACGTGCCACTCCGGTCCACTGCATCGGACGGGGTCCGCTGCTGCGTGCAGTTTTGTCCGCGCTGGCCGACTTTGGGTTCCGGGACGTCACAGTCACCACACCGGGCCCCGAGATCGTGGGAGTCAGACAACTGGTCAGAGATGTCACCGAGCGCGACGCGGAGATGTGGTGGGCCGTCCACGATGCGGGCGCCGTCGCCATCGTGGAACCTAAGGACGGCGCCCACATCATCCTGGCGGGGGCGATGCAGGACGACGACGTCGGCTCCGCACCGGGCAGAGACCATGCCAGGCATGTGCTCGCAGCCGTCGGGGATGTTCTGGTGGCCATGCCCCACGCGGATGGCGCAGATGGGGTCCGCGGATGCTGGAGGTGCCTGCAGCTGGGTCCACTCGGATCCGCGTCACACTGTCCCCAGGATGCGCCGGGTGAGGTCGCCGCAACGCTCGGGGCGCTGAACCTTGCGCAGGAGATCTTCCTTTCGACCGCAGATGGAACGGTGCGGCAGCGGACGGTGACCGTGGACTGCTCGGCACCTATTGTCCGGTCCCACAAAACACTACGGCATCCGGTCTGTCGGGAACACGCATCGGTGGTCATCGGTGATCACCATCCCACCCACGTGTACGGTCCTGTTCGTCCGGATATCGGCTCCGCCGAGGACCCGGCCCTCCTCACCGAGGAGTACGACCGAATCGTCCAGGCCACGCGCCACCTGACCGACGCACTGGTCGGCCCTCTGTTCTATGTGGGGGAGTCGGATGATGATCAGGTTCCCTTGGCGTCCAGCACGTGCCGAATCACTGACCCCTTGGTCTCGGGTGACCGTGGAGGCCGCGCGTTCAGGTGCCTGGGGATCGCACCACGGGAAACACGCAGCCAGGTGGTCCTACAAGCACTGGAGTGGGCGGCCCAGTCCGTCTTAGGCCGTCATGATGCGTCTCGACCGGTGATCGTCGCGGCCGGGTGGAGCAGGGACGAGGCGTTATGGCGCCTCGCGCTGCGGGCGGCGACCGGTGGAGGTCCCACACAGGCGTGGCGGCCAGTACACATGGCAGACGAACTGCCGTGTGGAAGGTTCTTGCGGGAGGCTCTGGCAGCAGAGGGCGCTGAGGTGGTGGCCGCCGAGGCTGCGCCGACATCGGTGGACGGGGTGGCCATCGCCCGCCTGCGTTTGGCCTCGGGGTCCGTGATTCGGGGGGTGGGGCGTGGGGTGGCCCATGCTGTGGCGCAGGCTGAACTGTCCGCCCTCGTCGAATGCATTCCCGGACGGTCCTCGGCGGCGCTCTTGGCGCCCGAGGGGGATGCCTGGTCTGACCTGACGGGCGCTTTCGCACCCAGAGGTCTGATGGACGTGACGCGGTGTCTGCCCTGGGTGGACGGCTCCGTGCATCTGATCGCGGTCCCCGTGGAGAGGAGGCGGACGGTATGAACCTCTCGGATGAACTTCGCATCGAACGGCCCGGTGCGGCACAGCTCCTGGGGCAGACCCTCCCTCGTGACGCCCAAACCTCCAGAGGCGTGGTGCGAGTGGTGTGCCGTGAACTCAATGGTCTGGGTATCCACGACGAAGATCTCGTCGACGCGGTCGCTGGTGGCCGCCACGTGCTGTTCATCGGTGTATGGCGTGATGCGGTGCTCGTGGGCCCCACATGGTCGCCGCAGGGAACGGGATGTCCGCTGTGTCTTCTGACGCGGATAGCCGATGCCTCGACAGGCACTGCTGGAGCCCCCGGGTCGTCCACACCCGCCCACGGCCCCGGTACTAGCGGCGACACGTTCGGGCCCGCAGCCCTCGGCATCGCCAAGTCTCTGGTGGAGGATCGTCTCAAGCGCACCCGTGGTTCGGACCTCACGGTCCTCGTCGTGCAGGACCAGGGCCGAACCGTCACCAGCCACCAGTTGCTGCCCGACTCGACGTGCCGTCTCTGCGCCCCCACACTGCCGTCCGAAGTTCCTCCCCTGATACCGTCCGACGTCCGGCTGACCAAACTCTCAGCGCGTACGCTGCGCACACGTACCCTGGACAGCGCCCGGTTGCGTCAGGACTACATGCACCCGACCCTCGGACTTTTCACCGAGATGAAGCAAGACCTGCAGAGTCCCTTCGGGGCCTGTTCGGTGGACCTGCGGTCCCGATCGGGGCGCCGTGAGCCGGGAATCGGCCGGGCAATGTCATATGACGCGAGCCAGGCTGTAGCCATCCTGGAAGGACTGGAGAGGTACGCGGGGTTCCACCGAGGCGGTCGAGCTGCGGTGACCCGGGCTTCTTACGGGGATGTCGAGGAAAGGGCCGTGGACCCGCGCAGTATGGGCACCCATCCGGAAGAGAGCTACAACATTCCGGGTTTTCCTCACCGACCCTTCGACCCCGACACCGTGGTGGACTGGACACCGGCCATCTCCCTGTTGGACGGGCGTGAGCGGCTCATCCCCGAACGCGCCGCGTTCTGGGGACCCCGTCACGACGGCGAACCGTCCTTCTTCTACGATACGTCCAACGGGTGTTCGCTCGGGTCGAGCACGGAGGAGGCCGTCATCCACGGTCTGCGTGAAGTGGCCGAGCGGGACGCATACCTCATGACGTGGTACCGGGGATTGAGGCTACCCGAAGTCGATTGGAAGGGCAGGGACACCGAACTCGACTCACTCGTGAGCAGGTCCCGGCTGTTCACGGGCTTCGACGTCAGGGTCTTCCTCGCAACCATGGAGTACGGGATCCCGAGCTTTCTGATAGTCGCACAGCGGCCGGACAGTAGCCATGAGCGCCCGGTGACGTTCATGGGGGCGGGTGCCCATCCCGATCCGATCCAGGCGATCGTGGGGGGACTTTATGAATTGATCGGGACCATCATGGCAACGAGTTACGCGTTCGAGTCCAGTAGACCCGAAGCTTTAAAGATGTTGAGAGAACCGTGGCTCATGCGACGGATGGAGCACCACTCGATGGTCGGGGCGCTACCCGAGGCGCGGGAGCGGTTCGATTTCCTCCTCGCCCATCCCCCCGCCATGGTGGCTCTCGAGAACGTGCCGTGCACCCGTTCTCCAGAACCGGATCTGAGGGCGGACCTGCGCATCATGCTGCAGGGCATGCGATCAGCGGGCTTGGACGTCCTCGTGGTGGATCAGACCATGCCTGAGTTGCAGCGGGCCCAGGCGCATTGCGTGCGTGTGCTCGTTCCGGGGCTGCTTCCCATGACATTCGGCCATTGGAACCGCCGCACCGAGGGCCTTCCTCGGCTGCACTCACCAGCCCCTTACGCCCACTCTGTGAGTGGATCGGCCGTGGGCGCGACTCCCCATCCCTTCCCATGAACTCCGCCGATGTGGCGGATTACCTGGAACGCCTTCGCACGGCTTCGACATCCGTAAATCCGCCAGGGTGGGAAGTGGATTGGAATGCAGCACCGTGGACGACAACGGTCCTCCACGGAGGCACCAGAATTCCGCTGAAATCCCTGATGGGGACGCCCGCGCGTCCGCTCGCGGAGACGCTGTATGCAGCGGTGTGCATCCACCGTGTGCGTGTGGGACGCCTGGCGAATGAGGCGCGGGCGCATGCCAAGACGTCGTCGGTGGCTTCTCCGCCGTTCACTTTGAGGCGCCCGGTGGCGTCCGGGGGCGCCCGTTACCCGGTGGATGTGTATGTTGTGGAACTGTCCACTGGCACTGCCTGGCTGGTGGATCCGTACCGGCATGAACTGGTATGTGCGACTGCCGATAGCAGGGGGGGGGCTGCTCCCTCGGGAAACAGCCCGGTAACCCTGATGCTGGTTGTTTCCTTCTGGAGAAGTGCCTGCAAGTACGGAGAGTTCTCCTATCGACTCACCGCCGTCGACGCGGGCCTCATGATGGGTCGGCTTCGACGGCTCGTGGCCGGGGCGCAGGGTGACGCACATGTCCTGATGAACATCGAAGAGGACGAATGGGCTGCACGGCTGGGATTGACTCAGGACGAAGATATCTACGCGAAGGTTGACGGCCTGGTCTGTCCCGCCCTCGAAGACCCGTTCGGGGGGCCGCCCCAACCTGCGGTGGGCCGTCGGGAACGCGACGGTGTTCGCCCGGTCGAGTTACCTTTTCTTGCAAGCGCACGAAAGGCGGCGGCGGAGAGTCGATTGCCACCGCCCCTCCACGAGGGAGTGGGGCAGGCAGCCGCGGAGGTGACTCCGGAGGTAATTCCGGTTCACGCGCCCGCCCGGCGCTCGGCCATCACGGACATGCTGCCCCACCCGGTGCAGAAAAACACGGCGATCCGGATCCTCGCTGCCATGTCGACCGAGGCGGAGGCAGTGCGGCGCAGCACAGATAGCCGACTTCCAGAGGTCGAATTGCACTGTTGTGTGGTCCGGGTACACGGCGTGCCCGCCGGATGGTACCGGTTTGATGCTCAGCGCTCGCTCCTGGTGCCTGCCGGGGATCCGGGCGACGGTTACGTCTCTGCTCAGCTCCAGCGGGCGCAGTTCAGCACCACTGTGAATACGGAGCTTGCCGCCTTGACCATCCATCCCGTCTCCGATGTGGCTCCGTGGGAGTCACCCGGTGGGGTCCGGTTGTACCGGGCCCAGCAGCTGCTCATCGGAGCGGTTGTGGACGCCTGCACTGTGGTGGCGGTGAATGAGGGACTGGGCAGCCACATATTTCTGGGCGTGGATGCGACTGCTCTTGACCACCACTACGGGGTGTCGACGAGTGGCCGTGGAGTGCAGGCACAGGTGTGCATCGGCCCGGTGCGCTCCTGCCCGGACCCCGAGATCACGGTGAGGTGAGGCCAATGATGTCCCCCTACGTCCTGTGTCGACGCGGTGCTGTGAGCATCGATGCCTTGGAACAGTTGAGGTACAGCTCTGCCTGGGACACCGCTGTGCGGGCGTCCGAGCTCGACCGTCAGGCGCAGCTGATTCTTTCCGGGGTACTTGATGATCTCCATGACAGGGTCCCGGCATTGGCTGGAACAGCGCGCAGGGCGGCCGTTGAGACCCATCGGAGGCTGCGTCGGGGTCTCTGTCCGCCCGACGACCTGAATCCGGAAGTGGCGGAGGTGGTGCGACCCTATATGGAGGTGCGCGCGCTGGCCGAGCACACTCGGAAGGAGGCCGGTGTTCGCGCGAGGGAGGAGCTCTGCCTGGCGCGGGACTCGTTGGTGCGTTTGGGGAAAACGGAGCCGATCCGAAAGGGCATGCAGCTCTCCGGTCAGGCCCAGTACCGGGAGGCAGCGGCTCACGTCCAGGACCCCAACCGCAGGGTGAAGAAGAGCAGGCAGCGCAGGATCGAAAGTAGCTTGACCAGCTACGCCCTGCGGGCTGCGCTCAAGCCTTCCCCTTTCGGTGCCTTCACAGAGTTGTCGGCCTTTCCTCCGGGCTGTCCAGACTTCGGGCCTCGAGATGCTCGTTCGCTCGTGCGACTGAACGTGGGGCTCGTGGACTGGCTGGCCGCGATCGCGGCTTCGCGCCACGAGGACCTGCACCACCTGTGGATTACGGGAGCCGCCCACCGGCGGGCGGGGAATGTGGCTGTGGTGACCCGAAACCTCTCCGACCCCGATGGATATCTCTCCTCCGAACGGGTACGCGAGCTGCCTGAGAACGACCTGTTCGGTTTCCTACTGGACACCGTGCCCCCGGCGGGATGTCCGGTGGACCACGTGGTTTCGACACTCACCGAGGTGGGTCTGTCGGAACTGGACGCGCAGCGTGCGTTGAGGATCGCTTGCGCGGCCGGGCTATGCCGTCGTGGCTTGGATCTACCGGACCACGACCCGGGCCGGATTGACTCGCTGGCCAGGTTGCTCGAACGGCAGGGGGATTCTCTGGCGAACCCTGCGCGACGGCTGGCCGACGTGGAGCGAAACTTCGGTGCGGCGCCGGCCGCTGAGCGTGAGGCGCTTCTCGACGAGGTGGACCGGAGCATTGCCGCCGTCGTGGAAGAGTCAGGTGCGGAACGACCCACGGAGCACATGATGAAGTCGCCGCTCTTCGAAGACGTTCGAGCGAGGAGTGGTCCCAGCACATGGGAGTGGCGACCGCCCGAGATGGAGTCCGCCATAGCGACGTACGCCTCCTTCATCCCACTTGTCGATGAGGCCGTCATGGCCAAAGTGGGGCTCCACGATTTCGCCATCCGTGCGCTCGGCCTGCGGCAGCGCGGGGCCGTTCCCGTCCTCGAATTGTTCGAGACTTTCTGTCGTCTGGATCCCGGAGCTCAGGGCGCGGTCATGATGGCGGACGGGAGCACGGTGGGTACGGCCGTCCGGGACCTCCGGGCCAGAACATGTCGATGGCTGGACGACGCAGCGAGACAGGCATCCGAATCACTCGACCTGACGAAGGACGACCTGGATCGGTGGTCGAAACGCCTACCCGAGGAGACCCCGCGTTGGTCGGCGCTGTCCGCCCGGTTCCAGACGACGCGGGACGGGTTCGCCGTATTGAACGGAGTGAGCACGGCTGGTGGGGTGTTTTTCTCCCGGTACGGCGACCTCTTGAGAAACTCGGAGGGATGGGATTTGACGGAGGCTGTTCGCTCGCATCTACGGGCCACCACCCCGCGTCTGACGGATCTGAGCGCAGTACTGGGTCTCAACTTCAACCTGCACCCGGTCTTGGCGCCACGTGAAATCGTCTACCCGGGCTGCTGGCGGCGTACCCAGGGAGCGCTCGGCCTCGAGGACCTCGATGCGGTGGAGGCTGAGGGGCGCGCGGAACTTCTGCTGGTAGAGCGGCGGACGGGGCAGGTCGTTGATCTGGTGCCCCAGAATTTCCTCTTCCCCGTAGCTGCTCCCTCCCTGTACCGGTTCCTGTGTGTGTTCGCGCCGCCGCGGACCTTTCGTGGCGGGCTCTGGGATCAGATGGACCGGGTGGGTGCGGCGGCCGGCTACCGTCCCCGTGCCGTCCTCAACGGACTCATCCTGGACAGGCGCTCCTGGCGCGTGGCCGGAGACGGTCTGCCGTCGGACTCTTCTTTGGACCCGGAGGACCTGGATGGGCAAGTGCGGCTGGCCGAATGGCTCGATGGCCAGGGTGTCCCGCCGCAATCCTTCTTTCGGGTCGAGCGAGTACTGGAGGCGGAAACCGCCGGAACGGCCACGGACGTCAATCTCAAGTGGGTGGAAAACGCACGCGCCGCCCGACTGCACAAGCCGCACTATCTCGACGTCAGGAATCCATTCACCGTGCACATCTTCAGTAAGCAGGTCGCCTCAGCCCCCGAGGCTGTTGTCCGGTTCCAGGAGTGCCTTCCGGATCCCCGGGAACTGCTCGGTCTCGGCCACGGTGCGGAGGAGTTCATGGTCGAGTTCGACCTGCCGCGGACGGAGGTGTCCTGATGGACGCACGGGAGGGCCGCTGGGCCTCAGTACACGTTTACCTTCGGGAACAGCAGGACAAATTCCTTTGCAGCATTGCGGCCCCTGCTCTTGATGGGCTTCAGTCCCAGGGCATGATCGATGGGTGGTTCTTCCTCCGCTACTGGACCGGCGGCCCGCACATCCGGATTCGGGCCCGCGGAGTCAGCGGGGCCGAAGACAGGGTCGCGGACCACATGGCGTCCCTGTTCCGTGAAGGGCTTTCCGATTGGAGTCCGGCCCCGCTGCCGGACGACTTTCCATCGGAGGTGCAGCCGGCGTTGGCGGCATTAGAGGATGCTGTGGTAGTGCCGATCCGACCACCCCTCACCGTGGAGCGGGACCGCTATTGTCCAGAGACGACCAAGTACGGCGGCGCTTCCGGGGTCCGGGTGGCCGAGGAAGTCTTCTGCGCCAGCACGACGGAAGTCATGGCCTGTCTGGGGGGGTCGCCAACGCCTGCCCAACGGCTTGGGCGTGCCCTCGTGGATATGTTGCGAGGTGTTCGCGCATGGGGGCTCGAGGAGGATGAGCGTTCGGCGTTCTTCGCCCGGTATGCGGCGCTCTGGTCGCCGTACGTTTTCGACTCTTTTCTGGACACCTGGGTGGACCTGTGGGACGCGCGTTCCGTGTCTGTGAGCCGTGTGGTCGCCGCGGAGGCAACTGAAGCCGGTGGTGGGTCGCTCGCCTTGGCCCTTCATGCAGCTGGCCGCGCCCGGGATGAGGACCCCTCCATTCTCCAGCATGTCACTCTCGGCGGGGCGGGGTTGTCCACCACCGAGCGAGCGGCGGTGGTTGCATCCAGCCTGCTTCATACTCACAACAATCGGTTGGGGCTCATCCCCGAGCAGGAGGCCTTTGTCGGTTATCTATTGGCTCTCGGGACAGCGCGGGACGGCTCTTTGGACCCATCCCGGCTTGTCAGTAATGTGTCGAGTGCTCGGTCGAAAAGGCTTGACGCTGTTTGGGGGACAAGCCTAATCTGACGCCATGAAGCCGACCTGTGAGGTTACTGACGGAGCTGTGGGTCTCGCTCTGCTGGCTGAGCGCGCGGTCGTGACCATGCAGCCCGATCAGGTGCTTTCTACGGCACCCGGGGACGTCCCGGATCTCTTCGGGTTGATGGCCCGCTGGTATTCGGTTCGACCAGATCACGCTGAGATTTCCGCACGGCTCAGGCGGGCTTTCACCCCGCGTCAGATGGAGCGACATCGTTCGGAGTTCACGGTGCGGTTTCAAGACCGTCTCTCGAATCTCCCGCCGGAGGGGGATCTGGTGAAGCAACTGCTCCGGCCCTTCTGCGACGAGGTGTTGTTGCACCAACTGGGAGTCCCTGTGCGGCTCTGGGACGATGCCTTGCGGGCGGCCGTACTCCTGGAGATGGCCCTGGACGGAGTGCCGATCAAGGCGAAGGTGGCCACGTGGACCGTCCACATGATGGCCGATGTGGCGGCAGAAACGATGACCGCCGGCATGTCCCCCTTTGCCAAGTCGCTCCAGGAGATCTGCGCCCACCCCTCGCAGCGTTGGGACGCTGCAGCAATCCTCAGCCAAGTTCTGGTTGCAGGTCGAACCCCCACTGTTTCACTGGCCGCGGCTGCGTGCGAGGTGGCGGCACACCGGGCGGGTGATGACGATGCACTGTCGGCCGTCGCCCGCGCCGAGTTCGAGACGCCGCCATTTCGATACCTCCGCCGAACAGCCACGCGAGAAGGTGCGGTTGCGGGGTGCCCTGCAGGAGCAGCGGTGAGCATCGACATTCGTGCGCTCCACGAGGCGGAACCTGCTGGGCGCAGCCATGCCTTTGGGATCGGGACCCACCGGTGCTTGGGATCAGCATTGGCCCGGATGACGGCCGCGATCGCCGCGGCAGCCGTATCCGGGACTGCGGGACTGTCCGTGGGCAGCGCGACTCGCCGGCGCACTGATGACATGCATTTGACGGATTGTCTGCCCTACCGACGCGTGCCCTGACCGGCCCGCGGTAGCAATCAACCAATTCAGAACTGTGTTCGAAGAAGAACAAGGGGAAAGACCATGGCAGAGATCATGAGGCGGCCGGTTGCGGTGAGTGTCCACGTGCTGGGAAGTTTCACTGTTTCCGTGGAAGGGGCAACGGTGCAGGAGCTGGCGCGCCTACCGACGAGCGTGCTGGCGCTGTTGAGCATGGGTCACGACAACGTTGTCGCGACGAGTGACCTGATTGAGGAGATATGGCCCCGGGATCCCTCCAAGAACACCAAGAACACGCTTCAGGCGTACGTCATGCAGATCCGGCGAGCGCTCGACCGGGCGCTGCGCACTGCCGGTTCGACAGGGGGATGCACGGACATCCTTACCACCGTCGGCGAGGGTTACCGCCTCAACACTTTCGGTGGTGAGGTTGATTTCCTGCAGTTCCGGGAGGATCTCGGTAACGGTCGTCGCGCTCTCAGTCGTGGAGCGGTGGAAACCGCCTCCGCACATTTTCGTGACGCACTGGATCGCTGGAAAGGGACTCCCTGGGCAGGGGTGTCAACCACCCCCAAGCTCGACGCCAGTGCATCCCGACTGCATGAAGAGCGGCTTTTGTGCGTGGAGTCCTGGGTGGAATGCGAGTTCCGGAGGGGTCGCTACCAGGAGATCCTGCCGCTACTCGCGGAATGTTTGGTCCAGTACCCCCACAACGAGACCTTGTGTTCCCGGTATATGTGGGCATTGAATCGAGCGGGACGCCGCGTTGAAGCCAAGGGCGCTTATGACGCGTTGCGTATGGCGCTCGCACGGGAGGATCTGAAGCCGTCTGCCGCCCTGTCTCGTCTGTTACGCAGTATCCGCGATGAGTCCGCGTCAGTGGGGACTGCGAGCGGGCCGCTGACGGAGGAGCTCGCCTGCGGTGATTGGTCATTGCACTCGGCCTGATGCTCCAGGCGCAGGACCACCAAAGCTTCGGACGTGCCGGGGATCGCCACGCTATACTTCGCTGGTGGCGTGCAACTCTCGGAGGTTGCGGCGCACCAGGGACCGGCCTGCGGGAGGGTGGTATGAAGCAGCACGAGACGACACAGCAGACTTCCGTGATCGACGACCGTGGTGACGAACGGATCTTCAAAGTCAATGAGTTGCTGCAGGGGAAGAACAAGCGTTCGCGGGCGATGATTGTGGATGACGACGAGAACATCGCCGAGGCGGTCCGGCAGGACATCACGGTGTTCACCCTTTTCGTATCCGAAAACGCTGAGCTGTCCGAAGAACTCACCTCTGTGCTGCCGGAGGACACGGACGTGCAGCGCGTCTCGACGCGCCTGTGCAAAGAGCTGTTCGGCGTGGACCGACGCTCCCGGGTTTTCGCGCTGGCTCGCAAGCCGCGTCCCTGGGATCTGGAGGAACTTCTGGACCTGCCCGGCGACATCGTCGTCCTGGATGGTGTCCGGCTCATGGGAAACATCGGCGCCATCGTGCGAACCAGCCGCGCGCTGGGCGCGTCGGGGATCGTCCTCATGGGTAGCGCACTGGACAGTGTGGTGGACCGTCGCCTCGTGCGTGCCAGCCGTGGAGGGGTGTTTTCCTTACCGATTGCCTTGGCTGATGCCGAGACCGTGCTCCCAGCCTTACACGAACGTGACATCCGGGTGGTAGCTCTCGACCCGCGCGCCGAGCATGAGGTCTCCAGCTTGGCCGGGCTCTCAGGTCGGATTGCTCTTTTACTGGGTAGTGAGAAGGACGGGCCGTCGGCGGCAATGAGCGAGGCGGCCGATGTGTCGGTGCGGATCGAGATCCATCCGGATGTGGAGTCCCTCAACGTCTCGGTCAGCGCGGCGCTGGGCCTATACGAGCGACGGCCGACTGCGCCAACCCTGACCGCTCGGGTGGACTCCACCGCGTCCTGACTTCCCCGACCGCACCCGAGACGGAGCAGCACCGCCACGTTCGCAAATCCAGTGGGAACTGGCTGGGCGACACACCCGGGTTGCGAATAAGTTAATGCGCGTGGCAGGATGGACCCCGTTGTTCACGTGTCGGCGTGTGCTCATGTTCGGGCCCCGACCTCGTCGGGCGAACCGGTACACCGAAGCAGCCGCAACGAGCCATGGATGTCCATGGGCACCGTGTAGACGACCATCCAGCTGGCACCACAGGAATTTTGTACGGACTCGTGTCTGCAGAATATGCGACACGCCCGAGTTCGGGTGCCAGTGCTTCAGCAGGGTGAGGAACCCGGTTCCGCCGGATTCAGTCTGCGTGAGGTGGCGATCACATCGCCAAAACACAAGGAGCCGACGCTCCACACAGGGAAGTACTTGAAGAAAGAGAGTCACGACGCCATGGCGGGACAAAAAATCCGCATCCGGCTGAAGTCCTATGACCACGAGGTCATCGACGTCTCGGCACGGAAGATCGTTGAGACGGTGACGCGCGCAGGCGCCACGGTGGTGGGACCCGTCCCGCTGCCCACCGAGAAGAATGTGTACTGCGTGATCCGCTCGCCGCACAAGTACAAGGACAGCCGTGAGCATTTCGAGATGCGCACCCACAAGCGGCTGATCGACATCATCGACCCCACGCCCAAGGCCGTCGACTCGCTCATGCGTCTCGACCTGCCCGCTGACGTGAACATCGAAATCAAGCTGTAAAAAGGATCGCACCCCAATGACTACCACTTTCGAACGCCAGGTGAAGGGCCTGCTGGGCACGAAGCTCGGCATGACCCAGGTCTGGGACGAGAACGGGAAGTTCGTGCCGGTGACCGTGGTCAAGGCCGACTCCAACGTCGTGACGCAGCTGCGCAACGAGGACAAGGACGGCTACAACGCCGTGCAGATCGGCTTCGGTGCGATCGATCCCCGCAAGGTGACCAAGCCACTGGCCGGTCACTTCGCCGCTGCAGGCGTGACGCCCCGTCGTCATGTCGTCGAACTTCGTACTTCCGACGCCGCTGAGTACGAGCTGGGACAGGAACTGTCCGTGGAGCTCTTCGAGGCCGGTGCCAAGGTCGACGTCGTCGGCACCACCAAGGGCAAGGGCACCGCGGGTGTCATGAAGCGCCACGGCTTCGCCGGTGTGGGCGCCTCCCACGGTGCACACAAGAACCACCGCAAGCCGGGTTCCATCGGCGGCGCATCGTACCCCGCTCGCGTGTTCAAGGGCATGCGCATGGCCGGCCGGATGGGCAACGCCCGTCACACGACCATGAACCTGACCGTGCACGCTGTCGACGCCGAGAACTCCCTGCTGCTCATCAAGGGCGCCCTGCCGGGCCCCAAGGGATCGGTCGTCCTCGTCCGTTCCACCGTGAAGGGAGCCTGATACTCATGGCAACTGAAACCGTCAACGTCGAGCTGCCCGCTGAGATCTTCGACGCCCAGACCAACGTGGCGCTGCTGCACCAGGTCGTCGTCGCCCAGCTGGCCGCCGCCCGTCAGGGCACGCACAAGACCAAGACCCGCGCGGAGGTCTCCGGCGCCGGTCGCAAGCCGTTCAAGCAGAAGGGCACCGGCCGGGCTCGTCAGGGCTCCATCCGCGCCCCGCACATGACCGGCGGTGGCGTGGTGCACGGCCCCACGCCGCGTGACTACTCCCAGCGCACGCCCAAGAAGATGAAGGCTGCCGCCCTGCGTGGTGCCCTCTCGGACCGGGCCCGTAACGGCCGCATCCACGTGGTCGCGGACCTGGTGAGCGGCGAGCAGCCGTCCACGAAGGTCGCCAAGGAGGCGCTGCGTTCGCTCACCGAGCGCAAGAACCTGCTCGTGGTGCTGAACCGTGGCGAGGACAACGCCGCGCTGTCTGTGCGCAACCTGGTCAACGTGCACGCCGTGTACGCCGATCAGCTCAACACGTACGACGTGCTCGTCTCGGACGACGTGGTCTTCACCAAGGCCGCTTACGACTCGTTCGTCGCAGCCGCGTCCGGTAGCAAGCAGGAGGACGCCAAGTGAGCGTTATCTACAACAAGGACCCGCGCGACGTCATCATCCGTCCCGTGGTCTCCGAGAAGTCCTACGGTCTGATCGACGAGGGCAAATACACCTTCCAGGTGGCCCCCTCCGCCAACAAGACCGAGATCAAGTACGCGATCGAGCACATCTTCGGTGTCAAGGTCGCGTCCGTGAACACCCTCAACCGTCCCGGTAAGCGTAAGCGCACGCGCTTCGGCTGGGGACAGCGTAAGGCCACCAAGCGTGCCATCGTGTCCCTCCGGGAAGGCTCCATCGACATCTTCGGCGGTCCGCTCTCTTGAGCGGAGACCACTTTAACGAGGAACTCAAAACATGGCTATCCGTAAGCACAAGCCGACAACCCCGGGCCGTCGTGGCTCGTCGGTTGCGGACTTCGTAGAAATCACGCGCACCACGCCCGAGAAGTCCCTGGTGCGTCCGCTGCCCAAGAAGGGCGGTCGTAATAACACCGGCCGCATCACCACCCGTCACAAGGGTGGCGGGCACAAGCGCCAGTACCGCGTGATTGACTTCCGTCGTCACGACAAGGACGGCGTGGACGCGAAGGTCGCCCACATCGAGTACGACCCGAACCGTACGGCTCGGATCGCGCTGTTGCACTACGTGGACGGCACCAAGCGATACATCATCGCGCCGAACCGCCTGCGTCAGGGCGACGTCGTGGAGTCTGGCCCCAACGCCGACATCAAGCCGGGCAACAACCTGCCGCTGCGCAACATCCCCGTGGGTACCGTGCTGCACGCGGTGGAGCTGCGTCCGGGCGGGGGAGCCAAGCTCGCCCGTTCCGCCGGCGCATCCGTGCAGCTGGTCGCCCGTGAGGGCAAGTACGGTCAGCTGCGCCTGCCCTCCGGTGAAATCCGCAACGTGGACGTGCGCTGCCGCGCGACCGTGGGCGAGGTCGGCAACGCCGAGCAGTCCAACATCAACTGGGGCAAGGCCGGACGTAACCGTTGGAAGGGCATCCGCCCGACCGTCCGCGGTGTGGTCATGAACCCCGTGGACCACCCGCACGGTGGTGGCGAGGGCAAGACCTCCGGTGGTCGTCACCCGGTCAACCCCAACGGTAAGCCCGAGGGACGCACCCGTCGCCCCAACAAGGAAAGCGACAAGCTCATCGTGCGTCGTCGTCGTACCGGCAAGAACAAGCGCTAAGGAGCCTGACTAATGCCACGCAGCCTCAAGAAGGGCCCTTTCGTTGATCAGCACCTCTTCGTGAAGGTCGCCAAGGAGAACGAGAAGGGCACCAAGAACGTCATCAAGACGTGGTCCCGCCGCTCGATGATCGTGCCCGACATGCTCGGACACACGATTGCCGTGCACGACGGACGCAAGCATGTCCCGGTGTTCATCACTGAGTCGATGGTCGGGCACAAGCTCGGCGAATTCGCCCCCACCCGCACGTTCCGCGGCCATGTGAAGGACGACAAGAAGGGCAAGCGTCGCTGACCCTCGCGGTCGCAACGCTGCACTTCTTCGACAAGACGAGAGAAGGAAAGCAATGGAAGCCAAGGCATCTGCGCGCTACATCCGCGTGACGCCTATGAAGGCCCGGCGCGTCGTCAACCTGATTCGTGGCCAGCAGGCGAATGAGGCGTTGGCGATCCTGAAGTTTGCCCCGCAGGCAGCTTCAGAGCCGGTGTTCAAGGTTCTCGAATCCGCCGTGGCCAACGCCCGGCAGAAGGCCGACCGCGAGGGTCTCGCGTTCAAGCCGGAAGACCTCGTGGTATCCGCGGCCTTCGTGGACGAGGGACCCACCATGAAGCGGTTCCAGCCGCGTGCCCAGGGCCGTGCGTTCCGCATTAACAAGCGCACGAGCCACGTGACCGTGGTCGTGGCGACACCGGAGAAGGAGGAGGTCCGCTAAGTGGGACAGAAAATCAACCCCAACGGATTCCGTCTGGGCATCACCACCGACCACGTCTCGCACTGGTACGCGGACTCGAACCAGCCGGGTCAGCGCTACAAGGACTACATCCGCGAGGACGTGAAAATCCGCGAGCTCATGTCCACGGGCATGGAGCGCGCCGGCATCGCCAAGGTCGAGATCGAGCGCACCCGTGACCGCGTCCGCGTGGACATCCACACGGCGCGCCCGGGCATCGTGATCGGCCGCCGCGGCGCCGAGGCGGACCGGATCCGCGGTGAGCTCGAGAAGCTCACCGGCAAGCAGATCCAGCTCAACATCCTCGAGGTCAAGAACCCGGAGACCGACGCCCAGCTCGTCGCTCAGGGTGTCGCCGAGCAGCTGGCCTCCCGTGTCGCGTTCCGTCGCGCCATGAAGAAGGCCATCCAGTCCGCGCAGCGCGCCGGTGCCAAGGGCATCCGGATCCAGTGCGCCGGCCGCCTCGGCGGCGCGGAGATGTCCCGTTCGGAGTTCTACCGCGAAGGCCGTGTGCCTCTGCACACCCTGCGCGCGAACATCGACTACGGCTTCTTCGAGGCCAAGACCACCTTCGGCCGCATCGGCGTGAAGGTCTGGATCTACAAGGGCGACCTCACCGATAAGGAACTCGCCGCCCAGCAGGCCGCTGCTCCGTCCTCGCGCGGACGCAACGACCGTCGCGGCGGTGGCGAGCGGCGTCGTCGCAATGACCGTAACGACCGTGGTGGACGCCGTGAGCGCGACTCCGCCGCAGCCCCGCAGCAGAACACCGCTGCGGAGGCGACCAACGCAGAGGGTGGTAAGTAATGCTCATCCCACGTCGTGTGAAGTTCCGTAAGCAGCACCACCCGCGTCGTCGGGGTCAGGCGAAGGGCGGAACCCAGGTCACGTTCGGCGAGTGGGGCATCCAGGCGCTGAGCCCGGCGTACGTCACGAACCGTCAGATCGAGGCCGCGCGTATCGCCATGACCCGTCACATCAAGCGTGGCGGCAAGGTCTGGATCAACATCTACCCGGATCGTCCCCTGACCAAGAAGCCCGCCGAGACCCGCATGGGTTCCGGTAAGGGTTCCCCCGAGTGGTGGATCGCTAACGTCAAACCCGGACGCGTGTTGTTCGAGATCTCCGGCGTGAGCGAGGACGTGGCGCGTGAGGCGCTGCGCCTGGCCATCCACAAGCTCCCGATGAAGGCACGCATCGTGCGTCGCGAAGGCGGTGAATGATCAATGGCTATTGGATCCAAGGATCTGAACATGGAGAACCTCGCGGCTCTCGACACCGGTGCCCTCACCGACCAGCTGCGCAAGTCCAAGGAAGAGCTGTTCAACCTGCGCTTCCAGGCCGCGACCGGTCAGCTCGAGAGCAACGGGCGTCTCAAGTCCGTCAAACGCGACATTGCCCGGATCTACACCGTGCTGCGTGAGCGCGAGCTCGGGATCCGCGAGGACGTGGCGCCGGCTGCTGAGATGACCGAGAAGAAGGCCTCGAAGAAGGCTGCCAAGTCTGAGGATGATGCCAAGTGAGCGAGCAGGTTAACAACGAATCGGCCGCGGCCGAGCGCGGTGACCGCAAGACCCGCCGGGGCTACGTGGTCTCCGACAAGATGGACAAGACCGTGGTCGTCCAGGTCGAGGACCGCGTCAAGCACGCCCTGTACGGCAAGGTGCTGCGCAAGTCCAAGCGTGTGAAGGCCCACGACGAGCAGAACACCTGCGGCGTCGGGGACCTCGTGCGCATCGCCGAGACCCGTCCGCTGTCCGCCACCAAGAACTGGCGGATCGTGGAGATCATCGAGAAGGCCAAGTAAGTCCTCCTCGACAGCGTCAAGGGCCCCCGACCGGTTGCGGTCGGGGGCCCTTGCGCGTGCACGACCGCGCTGCCCGGCGCCGTTCCCGCGTCCACCCGCGCCCCGGCCGCCGGCCTGGACATCGATTGGCGTTACCCGCCGGGGCGCGGTAGAGTAGATCAGTACGCGTGTCGACACACGTGTGCCCACTCTGACTTCGACCCTGCTGAGTCAGAATCCACGTCCGCCCCACGTGCGCTGTGCGCACCGTACCGGGACGGCGGCAAGCCCCACGGTGCGTCCGTGGGCGGCTCCGCGCGTTGCACGCCGCGGTTGCTGCCACAACTTGCTCGTTGATTCTGCATTCAGCCACGAATCCGAGCAGGGCAGCACGGCGAACCCGTTCGCTATCCATGTGTGAGCGATCATCGCGTACGAACTCCGCGCACGCCCCGGACCCCTCCTACGGTCACGGGGAACACCGTGGCGTGGAGCGTTCACACGACCACCGTTCCGCAAGGCTCGGCATTCAGCACCATCGGATGAGAACCAGCGCGACGACAGGAGTAAATCAGTGATTCAGCAGGAATCGCGGCTGAGGGTCGCCGACAACACGGGTGCGAAGGAAATTCTCACCATCCGTGTGCTCGGTGGATCCGGACGCCGTTACGCAGGCATTGGCGACATCATCGTCGCCACCGTCAAGGACGCCATCCCCGGCGGCAACGTCAAGAAGGGTGACGTCGTCAAGGCGGTTGTGGTCCGTACCAAGAAGCAGAGGCGCCGTCCCGACGGTTCCTACATCCGTTTCGACGAGAACGCCGCAGTGATCTTGAAGAACGACGGGGACCCCCGCGGCACGCGCATCTTCGGCCCCGTGGGCCGCGAGCTGCGCGACAAGAAGTTCATGAAGATCGTCTCGCTGGCCCCGGAGGTGCTCTGACATGGCGAAATTCAAGATCAAGACCGGCGACCTGGTTCAGGTCATCACCGGTAAGAACAAGGGCGAGCAGGGCAAGGTCCTGCGCGTGATCACCGAGACCTCCCGCGTGGTGGTCGAGGGCGTCAACGTCGTGACCAAGCACAAGCGCGCCAACGCCCAGGGCGAAGCCGGCGGCCTCGTCAAGTCCGAGGCTCCGATCCACATCTCCAACGTGATGCTCGTGGACCCGGAGACCGGCAAGCCGACCCGTGTGGGCTACCGCACCGAGACCGTGGAGCGCAACGGCAAGCAGAAGACCGTCCGCGTTCGCGTGTCCAAGAGCACCGGCAAGGATCTGTGATGAGCGAAACCACCGAAACCAAGTTCACCCCCCGGTTCAAGACCAAGTACCAGGAGACCGTCGTCCCGGCCCTGCAGGAGCAGTTCGGCTACGCGAACGTCATGCAGATGCCGCGCGTGGTCAAGGTCGTGGTCAACATGGGTCTGGGCGAGGCGGCCAAGGACTCCAAGCTGGTGGACAACGCCATCAAGGACCTCACCGCCATCACCGGTCAGAAGCCCGTGGTCAACCGGGCCAAGAAGTCCATTGCGCAGTTCAAGCTGCGTGAGGGAATGCCCATCGGCGCGCACGTCACCATGCGTGGCGAGCGGATGTGGGAATTCCTGGACCGTCTCGTCACGCTCGCGCTGCCGCGTATCCGTGACTTCCGTGGTCTGTCCGACCGTCACTTCGACGGCAACGGCAACTACACCTTCGGTCTGACGGAACAGTCCATGTTCCACGAGATCGATCAGGACAAGATCGATCGCGTGCGCGGTATGGACATCACCGTGGTCACCTCCGCCAAGACCGACGACGAGGGTCGCGCGCTGCTCAAGGCGCTCGGTTTCCCGTTCAAGACCAACTGATTCCATCGACGTCAGAAGGTCCCTGCGGGCTGCAACCGGCAGGGAAACCCTGACGAGGAAGGGCTGAAGCCCACATGACAATGACAGATCCCGTCGCAGACATGCTGACGCGGCTGCGCAACGCGAACTCGGCCTACCACGACACCGTGAGCATGCCGTACTCCAAGCTCAAGGCTCGGATCGCGGACATCCTCAAGGCCGAGGGCTACATCGCCGACTGGTCCGAAGAACCCGCACGGGTGGGCAAGACCCTGACCCTGTCGCTGAAGTTCGGTTCCAACCGTGAGCGCTCGATCGCCGGTGTCCGCCGCATCTCCAAGCCGGGCCTGCGCGTGTACGCGAAGTCCACCGAGCTGCCCCGCGTGTTCGGCGGCCTCGGTATCGCGATCCTCTCCACGTCCTCCGGGCTGCTGACCGACAAGCAGGCCGGCAAGAAGGGCGTGGGCGGGGAAGTCCTCGCGTACGTCTGGTAACCGGTAGCACAGAAGAAGAAAGGAAGAAGACATGTCACGTATTGGACGTCTCCCGATCTCTGTGCCCGCCGGTGTGGAGGTCTCCGTGGACGGTTCCGTGGTGCAGGTCAAGGGCCCCAAGGGCGAACTGACCCACACCGTGCCCGCGCCCATCACCGTGGTCGTCGAGGACGGCACCGTGCAGGTGTCCCGCCCCAACGACGAGCGCGAATCCCGTTCCTTGCACGGCCTCACGCGCACCCTGATCTCCAACATGATCCAGGGTGTCTCGCAGGGCTACGCCAAGCAGCTGGAGATCGTGGGCACGGGTTACCGTGTCCAGGCCAGGGGTGCCAACCTGGAGTTCGCTCTGGGTTACAGCCACCCGGTGCCCTTCAACGCTCCGGACGGCATCACACTGTCCGTCGAGGGCGCCAACAAGGTCACCGTTTCCGGTATCGATAAGCAGCAGGTTGGCCAGGTCGCCGCGAAGATCCGCTCCCTGCGTCTGCCCGATCCCTACAAGGGCAAGGGCGTGCGCTACGCCGGCGAGCAGATCCGCCGCAAGGCCGGAAAGGCTGGTAAGTAATCATGGCTCTCGTAATCAAGGGAAAGTCGAAGGCTGCTCAGCGGGCACGGCGTCACCGCCGTGTGCGCAAGCACATCGCCGGAACCGCGCTGCGCCCCCGTCTGGTGGTCACGCGTTCCACCCGCCACATGGTCGCCCAGGTGATCGACGACGACAAGGGTTTCACCCTGATCTCGGCGTCCACCATGGAAAGCGATCTGCGTGCGTCGTCCGACGACAAGACCGCCAAGGCCAAGCGCATCGGTGAGCTGATCGCCGAGCGTGCCAAGGCTGCGGGGATCGAGACCGTCGTGTTCGACCGCGGCGGCAACAAGTACCACGGCCGCGTGGCCGCGGTGGCCGAGGGTGCCCGTGAAGGAGGTCTGGCGCTGTGAGCGAGCAGAACAACGAGAAGGAAACTCAGGTGAGCGAAGCCACCAACGGTTCCAACACGACGACCGAGGCGAACACCTCGGAGCGCCAGGGGACCGACGAGAATCGCGGTGGCCGCGGCGGTCGTAACGACCGGGGCGGTCGCAACGAGCGCGGTGGCCGCAACGACCGTGGTGGTCGTGGGGGCCGCGGCGGGCGCGACGACGACAAGGACAAGTTCCTCGAGCGCGTCGTGACCATCAACCGTGTGTCCAAGGTCGTCAAGGGTGGTCGTCGCTTCAGCTTCACCGCTCTCGTGGTCGTCGGTGACGGCAACGGCATGGTCGGCGTGGGCTACGGCAAGGCCAAGGAAGTTCCCGCCGCGATCTCCAAGGGCGTGGAGGAGGCCAAGAAGAACTTCTTCCGGGTCCCCCGGGTGGAGAACCGCACCATCCCGCACCGTGTGCAGGGTGAGGCCGCGGCTGGCGTCGTCATGCTGCGCCCGGCGACCCCGGGTACCGGTGTGATCGCCGGTGGTCCGGTGCGTGCGGTGCTCGAGTGCGCCGGTATCCACGACGTGCTGTCCAAGTCCCTGGGCTCGTCCAACCAGATCAACATCGTGCACGCGACCATCCAGGCGCTGCGTGAGCTCGAGGAGCCCGCCTCCGTGGCGGCCCGCCGTGGCCTGCCCATGGACGAGGTCGTTCCCGCGCCGTTGCTGCGTGACATCCAGAAGGCAGGTGCCTGATGAACGGAAAGCGCATTCAGGCCACCGGCGCGTCCCTGCGCGTGAAGCAGGTCCGCTCCGTGGTCGGTCAGAAGCAGAACATGCGCGACACGCTGCGTTCGCTCGGTCTCAAGCGTCCGGGCCAGGTCGTGGAGCGCAAGGCCGATGCCGCCACCGTGGGCATGATCAACACGGTGTCGCATCTCGTAGAGGTTGAGGAGGCCTGAGCATGGCTGAAAACACCGAGAGCAAGCGCCACGCTCTGAAGGTCCACCACCTGCGTCCCGCCCCCGGCTCGCACCAGGCCAAGACGCGTCTTGGCCGTGGCGAGGCCTCGAAGGGTAAGACCGCGGGCCGTGGTACCAAGGGCACCAAGGCGCGTTACCAGGTCAAGGCCGGTTTCGCGGGCGGTCAGCTGCCGCTGCACATGCGCCTGCCCAAGCTGCGCGGGTTCAAGAACCCGTTCCGCGTGGAGTACCAGGTCGTGAACTTGGACCGCCTGGGCGAGCTGTTCCCCGAGGGTGGCACGGTCACCGTCGCGGACCTGGTCGCCAAGGGTGCGGTGCGCAAGAACCAGCCCGTGAAGGTGCTCGGCAGCGGGGAGATCTCCGTGGCGCTGAACATCACCGCGGACAAGTTCTCCGCGTCCGCGTCGGAGAAGATCGCCGCGGCTGGTGGGTCCACGCAGAACGCATGAACCGATCCCAGTGTTCGGTTGTAGGGTGAATCCCTGAACTGGAACGGGCCCCGTGCCGGATTGCCGGCGCGGGGCCCGTTGCGTTACCCCCACGACGACGCCCGGACCGCGTCGCCGGAATCGCTTTACCAGGATGTCGCAAGACCGACCGCCGGGGTCGCGGCGGATCCTTCGCTAGACTTGCCCGGGGTCGGAACCCACCGGGCCACCACGTTTTTGGAGGAGGACCTGTGCTCAGTGCTTTCGCACGGGCGTTTACCACGCCGGAGCTGCGCAACAAGCTGCTGTTCACACTGGGGATCATTGTGATCTACCGGTTGGGGACGTTCATCCCCGCACCGGGTGTGGACTACGGCAACGTGCAGCAGTGTCTCGCCCTGGGCAACACCACGGGTGGCGCGTACGACCTGGTCAACCTGTTCAGCGGTGGGGCCCTGTTGCAGCTGTCCATCTTCGCGCTGGGCGTGATGCCCTACATCACCGCGAGCATCATCGTGCAGTTGCTGCGCGTGGTGATCCCGCGGTTCCAGGAACTGCACGAGGAGGGTGCGCAGGGGCAGACCAAACTCACGCAGTACACCCGCTACCTCACGATCGGGCTGGCCGCGTTGAACGCGACCACCGTGATCTCCCTGGCGCGTTCGGGCAACCTGCTCGGTAACTGCCCCCTGCCCGTCATCCCGGACGACTCCCTCTTGGTGCTCGTGATCATGATCCTCACGATGACCGCGGGCACCACCGTGATCATGTGGCTCGGTGAGCGCATCACGGACCGCGGCGTGGGTAACGGCATGTCCCTGCTGATCTTCACCTCCATTGCGGCCACGTTCCCGTCCGCGCTCGGTGACATCCTGCGCACCCGCGGTTGGGGCCTGTTCCTGGGCGTGTGTGCCGTGGGACTGGTGGTCATCACATGCGTGGTGTTCGTGGAGCAGTCGCAGCGCCGGATCCCGGTGCAGTACGCCAAGCGCATGGTGGGCCGCCGCACGATCGGCGGGACCAGCACCTACATCCCGCTCAAGGTCAACATGGCCGGCGTGATCCCCATCATCTTCGCGTCCTCCATGCTCATGCTGCCCACGATGATCGCGCAGTTCGCGATGCCCGACGACGGCAGCCCCGTTCCGGGGTGGGTCAACTGGATCAATACGTACCTGGCCCGCGGTGACCACCCGATCTACATGACGGTCTACTTCCTGCTGATCGTGGCCTTCACGTACTTCTACGTGTCCATCACGTTCAACCCCGAAGAGGTCTCCGACAACATGAAGCGCTACGGCGGCTTCATCCCGGGGATCCGCGCGGGCCGTCCCACCGAGAACTACCTGCGCTACGTGCTCTCCCGGATTACGCTGCCCGGTGCGCTGTACCTGGGCATCGTGTCCATGATCCCGCTCGTGGCGCTCGTGCTCTTCGACGCCAACCAGAACTTCCCCTTCGGTGGCCCGTCGCTGCTGATCATGGTGGGCGTGGGTCTGGACACCGTCAAGCAGATCGACGCCCAGTTGCAACAGCGCCACTACGAGGGTCTGCTGCGCACCTGAGCCCGTGCACGGCCACGGCAGGCGGGTCCACCGCCCGGTAGAGTGGGGGAGAACCTGACGTTGACGCAAGGAGAGAACATGACCCGCATGTTGATCATTGGACCGCCGGGCGCGGGCAAGGGCACCCAGGCCGCGCGGATCTGCGAGCGACTAGGCGTTCCCGCGATCTCGACCGGTGACATCTTTCGCGCCAACATCAAGGAACAGACCGAACTCGGCAAGGAAGCCCAGCGCTACACGGACGCCGGGAACCTGGTCCCGGATTCCGTGACCAACAACATGGTGCGTGACCGGTTGTCGCACGACGACGTCCGCGACGGTTTCCTGCTGGACGGGTACCCGCGCACCGTGGCCCAGGTCCGTGAACTGGACCGGATCCTCGAGGCCAACGGGGTCTCCCTGGACGTGGTGCTGCTGCTTACCGCGGACAACGAGGAACTCGTCTCCCGGTTGTTGGGCCGCGCCCAGGACCAGGGCCGCACGGACGACACCGAGGACGTCATCCGGCACCGTCTGGACGTCTACGACGAGCAGACCGCACCGGTCGTGGAGCTGTACGAGGACCGGGGCATCGTCACGCGCGTGGACGGACTCGGCGGCATCGACGAGGTCACCGAGCGCATCCTGGCGGCATTGCCCGCCTGAGCCGCAATCCACACGAACGGCGCCGCTCGGCCGCGGCCGGGGGTGCGCCGTCGATCACCAGACCCATCACGAGCCCCCAGACCGGCGCGACGCGTCGGTCCGGGGGCTCGCCCGTCAGACGAACATCAACCATCAGGGGAGGTCCCGAGCACCGTGTTCGGACGCCGCAAGATCCAATTGAAGTCGGACGCCGAGTTGGCGGCCATGTCCCGGGCGGGCGTGGTCACGTCACTCGCGCTCGACGCCGCGGTCGCGGCCGCCGTCCCCGGGGCTACCACCGCGGACCTCGACCGTGCATTCCGCGAGATCCTGGACGAGTACGACGCGCAGTCCAACTTCCTGGGCTACTACGGCTACCCGGCCACGGTGTGCACCTCCGTCAACGACGAGGTCGTGCACGGAATCCCCGGGCAGCGCGTCTTGGCGGACGGTGACATCGTATCGATCGACGGCGGTGCGATCGTGGCCGGTTGGCACGGGGACTCCGCGCGCACCGTTCTCGTGGGGACGACCCACGACCCCGCCGACCAGGAACTGTCGGACGTCACGCGTGCGGCCATGTGGCGCGGCATCGCCGCGATGGCCACCGGTACCCACGTGGGGGACATCGGCCGCGCGGTCGAGGACCACGTGCGGGACACCGTGGGCGGGCGTCTCGGGATCCTCGAGGACTACGTGGGCCACGGCATCGGCACCGAGATGCACATGGCCCCGGACGTCCCCAACTACGCGGTCAGCAATCGCGGGCCCAAACTCGTCACGGGCATGGCTCTGGCCATCGAACCGATGCTCGTGCGCGGCGGGATCGAGACCCGCGTGCTCGAGGACGAATGGACGGTCGTGACCACGGACGGCTCGCGCGCGAGCCAGTGGGAGCACACCGTGTGCCGCCACAGCCAGGGCGTGTGGGTGCTCACCGCGGAGGACGGTGGCCGCTCCGAACTCGAACCCTTGGGGGTCCGCCCGGTCCCGATCCCCGCTGCCTGACGGCCTGCCGCCGCAGGTCCGATCGTCACAGCTCGTCCCGCAACGTCCACCCGACCCCTGACACCACAGAACCACCCCGAGAACAGGGAGAGGATTCCCATGACGGCACAACCCGTTGAGATCACCCCGAAACCCAAGACCGGCCAGCTCGTGTTCAAGCCCGCGCGGCGCGGCAAGCCCCCGCTGCACCTCGCGGACTTCGACATGGCCGGCCGCAAGCAGTTCCTGCAGGACGCGGGCTACCCCGCGTTCCGGGCGTCGCAGCTGTCCAAGCACTACTTCGAGCGCTTCGAGGCGGACCCCGCGGCCATGACGGATCTGCCCGCCGCCCAGCGGGACGAGCTCGCGACCAAGGCCCTGCCGCCGCTGTTGACCACCGTGCGGCAATTGCGCGCGGACCAGGGGATGACCGTCAAGTCCGTCCACCGGTTGTTCGACGGCGCCATGGTCGAGTCGGTGCTCATGCGCTACGACAAGCGCGTGACCATGTGCATCTCGTCCCAGGCGGGGTGCGGGATGAACTGCCCGTTCTGTGCGACCGGCCAGTCCGGCCTCACACGCAACCTCTCCGCCGCCGAGATCGCCGATCAAGTGGTCCAGGGTGTGCGGGCGCTGCGCGACGGCATGGTGGGGGACCCGGAGGACGTGCCCCAGCGGGTGTCCAACATCGTGTTCATGGGCATGGGGGAGGCCCTCGCCAACTACAAGGCCACCATGGGTGCCGTACATCGGATCATCGACCCCTCCCCGGAAGGACTCGGGATCTCCGCGCGCGGGCTCACCATGTCCACCGTGGGTCTGGTTCCCGGGATCCGCAAGTTCACCCTCGAGAAGCTGCCCATCACGCTGGCGCTGTCCCTGCACGCCCCGGACGACGAACTGCGCGACGAACTGATCCCCATCAACACTCGCTGGAAGGTGGACGAGGCGCTCGACGCCGCGCGCGACTACTACGACGCCACCGGCCGGCGCGTGTCGATCGAGTACGCGCTGATCCGTGACATCAACGACCAGGGCTGGCGGGCGGACCTGCTGGGGGAGAAGCTCAACAAGCGTGGTGCCGGGTGGGTACACGTGAACCCCATCCCGCTCAACCCCACCCCCGGCTCCAAGTGGACGGCCTCGCGCCGTGGCGTGGAGCAGAACTTCGTGGAGCGCTTGCGCGCCCACGGCATCCCCACCACGGTGCGGGACACTCGCGGCTCCGACATCGACGGCGCGTGCGGCCAGTTGGCCACGGACGTCTGAGCCGGCGCGGGGCCACCCGCGTCGTGAGGGGTGGGCCCAGCGAACGGGCGGCCCGGTGTCGGCCGACGGGACCAGGCTCAGGGACTAGCGGGACCACACTCACGGAAGAGCACCACACTCACGGAAGAGCACTACCGCGGTGTCCGGGGGCTGACGGCGGGGCAGCGCGGCGGCGTCTGGCGCTGCCCTCCAGCTTGCGAAGACGGGCGAAACAGCGTAGTGTCGTGCGTTGGTTGTTTGTGCTCGCAGACCGAGCCGTGCCCACCCATCCTATGACCCCCACTGCGAATCGTAGTGCGGGGTTGTTCGTCTGGGGGGACTACCGGTCCGGGCACCGCCGTCCGGTAGGACAACCGGACCCCTCGAGAAGTTAGCGGAGGATATGGCCAAGAAAGACGGAGTCATCGAGATCGAAGGCACTGTGGTCGAGGCACTGCCCAATGCGTCGTTCCGTGTTGAGCTGACCAACGGTCACAAGGTGCTCGCCCACATCTCTGGCAAGATGCGCCAGCACTACATCCGGATCCTCCCTGAGGACCGCGTCGTGGTGGAGCTCAGCCCCTATGACCTTTCCCGAGGCCGGATCGTCTACCGCTACAAGTAAGACCCAGAACCACCGTGCACGGCCGGTACCCCCGGCCCGGGCGCGGTGTCTCCGGTGCACACGCCATTACTAGTACGCGAAGGAATGCGATGAAGGTCCAACCGAGCGTCAAGCAGATCTGCGACAAGTGCAAGGTGATTCGCCGTAACGGGCGGGTCATGGTGATCTGCGAGAACCCCCGGCACAAGCAGCGCCAGGGCTGACGGGAACGCCCCCACGCAAGTGGATTGACAGAACGGGCACTGCAGCTGGCACCCACAGGTGCGGCAACCCCCGGCACGGAGGCCGGAGACCGGATGTGACGAAACATCCGGGACGCAGTGTTCAAGACCTCCGGACAGTACAAGGAGAACCGCCGATATGGCTCGTCTCGCAGGCGTCGACCTCCCCCGCGAAAAGCGGCTGGAAATCGCGCTGACCTACATCTACGGCGTGGGACGCACGCGCGCTCTCGCAACCCTGGATGCCACCGGCATCTCGGGCGACGTGCGCGTCAAGGATCTCACCGACGCCCAGCTCGTGGAGCTGCGCGACTACATCGAAGGCAACTACAAGGTCGAAGGCGATCTGCGCCGCGAGGTTGCCGCCGACATCCGCCGCAAGGTCGAGATCGGCAGCTACCAGGGACTGCGTCACCGCCGTGGCCTCCCGGTCCACGGCCAGCGCACGAAGACCAACGCTCGCACCCGCAAGGGTCCCAAGCGCACGGTCGCCGGCAAGAAGAAGTAATCGTGGTCGCCACCGCCGCCGGTGGCTGATCTACGTCGAAGATCTTTGTAGGAGAATTCATGGCTCAGAAGACTCGCGCGACGGCTGCTCGCAAGCCGCGTCGCAAGGTTAACAAGAACGTGACGCAGGGCCAGGCCCACATCAAGTCCACGTTCAACAACACCATCGTTTCCATCACCGACCCCTCGGGTGCGGTCCTGTCGTGGGCCTCGGCCGGCGGCATGGGCTTCAAGGGTTCGCGGAAGTCCACCCCGTTCGCCGCGCAGCAGGCCGCCGAGGCCGCTGCCAAGGGCGCGCAGGAGCACGGCATGCGCAAGGTGGACGTGTTCGTCAAGGGCCCCGGTTCGGGCCGCGAGACCGCGATCCGCGCACTGCAGGCCACCGGGTTGGAGGTCGGGTCCATCCAGGACGTCACCCCGTCCGCGCACAACGGCTGCCGGCCCCCCAAGCGCCGCCGCGTCTGACACGTCCCGCGTGGTCGCCCGTGCCCCCTGGGTGCGGGTGACCACGCTTCGACGCGGTGTTTCACGCCTGCTCACCGCGGCACCCACCCATTTTGTTTTCCACCACCTGCGTGCGTCATATGGCGGAGGCACGCTGAAAGGAAACATCAGTGCTCATCGCACAGCGCCCCACCCTCACGGAAGAGGCTGTGGCCGAGAACCGTTCCCGGTTCGTGATCGAACCGCTGGAACCGGGTTTCGGTTACACCCTCGGTAACTCCCTGCGCCGTACGCTCCTGTCCTCCATCCCCGGGGCCTCCGTGACCAGCATCCGCATCGACGGTGTGCTGCACGAGTTCTCCACCGTGGAGGGTGTCAAAGAGGACGTCACCGAGCTCATTCTCAACATCAAGAAACTCTCCCTGTCCTCCGAGGAGGACGAGCCTGTCACCGCGTGGCTGCGCAAGCAGGGCCCGGGCGAGGTCACCGCAGCGGACATCTCCGCCCCGGCCGGTGTCGAGGTCCACAACCCCGATCTGCACATCGCGACCTTGAACTCCAAGGGCCAACTCGAGATCGAGTTGACCATCGAGCGCGGGCGCGGTTACGTCTCGGCGTCGCAGAACAAGTCGGGTGACGCGGAAGTCGGTCGGATCCCCGTGGATTCCATCTACTCCCCCGTCCTGAAGGTGACCTTCCGCGTGGAGGCCACCCGTGTGGAACAGCGCACCGACTTCGACAAGCTCATCCTGGACGTCGAGACCAAGGAAGCCATCTCCCCGCGTGACGCGGTGGCTTCGGCGGGCACCACGCTGGTCGAGCTGTTCGGCCTGGCGCGCGAGCTGAACTCGGCTGCCGAGGGCATCGAGATCGGGCCTTCGCCCACGGACGCCGCGGCTGCCGCGGACATGGCGCTGCCCATCGAGGACCTCGAGCTGTCCGTGCGTTCGTACAACTGCCTCAAGCGCGAGGGCATCCACAGCGTGGGTGAACTCGTGGGCCGCTCCGAAGCGGACCTCATGGACATCCGCAACTTCGGTGCCAAGTCCATCGATGAAGTCAAGGAGAAGCTCGGTGAGCTCGGTCTGGCCCTGAAGGATTCCCCTCCGGGTTACGACCTCGCCGCCCACGCGGCGTCGCTTGAGGACGAGGACGAGAACAACAACCCGTTCGACGTCGATCTCGACTGACGCCCACACCACTTTCCGTGCCCCGCGGCCGCTGAGCGGACCGCACGGGCCCGATCATCAGGAGACCTACTATGCCTACCCCTACCAAGGGACCCCGTCTCGGCGCCGGGCCGACCCACCAGCGCATGATCCTCTCGAACCTGTCGCAGCAGCTGTTCGAGCACAAGCGCATCACCACCACCGTGACCAAGGCCAAGCGCCTGCGTCCCGTGGCCGAGCGCCTGATCACGTTCGCCAAGCGCGGTGACCTCGCGGCCCGCCGTCGCGTCATGCGTCAGCTGACGGACAAGTCCGTGGTGCACGAGCTGTTCACCAGCATCGCGCCCGCCATGGAAGGCCGCGACGGCGGGTACACCCGCATCACCAAGATCGGCAACCGCAAGGGCGACAACGCCCCCATGGCCGTGATCGAGCTCGTCATGGAGCCCGTGGCCAAGCGGGAGACCGTGGCCGAGGCCGAGCGCGCCACGACCAAGGCCGCCGCCGAGCCCGCCGCTCCCGTGGACACCCCCGCCGGTTCTACCGCCGAGGACGTCAAGGAGAACGAGATCCCCGCCGAAGAGCAGGCTCCGGCCATTGGCTCCGAGGAGGCCGCCGAGGTCGCCGAGGAGAACCAGGACGCCGAGTTCGCCGGTTCCCACGCGCCGCTCGAGTCCGGCGAGGCCCCCGAGGGCTTCACCGTCAAGGGCAACCGCAACTCCATGAAGTACCACGTGCCTGGTTCGCGCTGGTACTCCGGCACGACCGCCGAGATCTGGTTCGACTCCCCGGCCAATGCCGAGGCAGCCGGCTTCCAGCCCGCCGGCGGTGCCGCCGCCCAGAAAATCTCCGAGTGATCGGGACTTCTGAATAGCACGACCGTCACGACGCCGCCGCAGGTTCCTGCGGCGGCGTCGTCGTCCTCGGGAGGAACGCACAGATGACGGGGGAGACCCTCAGACTGCGGGTGGAACTGGGCTACGACGGCGCCCCATTCAAGGGCTGGGCCCGGCAACCCGGGCTACCGAGCGTGCAGGGCGCGCTCGAGGACGCGCTCGAGCTGATCTTCCGCGCGCCGTGCGCCACGGTCGTGGCCGGGCGCACGGACACGGGTGTGCATGCGCGTCGGCAGACCGTCCACGTGGACGTTCCCGAGCCGTTGTGGGCCCGGTTCGCGTGCCCGCGTCCCCGCGGTCCCCTGGCAAGTGATGCCGACACCGGCGATCTCAGCGCAAGCGGTCCCGCCGACGTGCAGGACGTCGCGGCCCGCGATGCTGCCGCCGCGGGGCTCACGCGCAAGCTCAACGGCGCCCTCAACCGGGTCCTGGGTAAGGACCGTGCGGCCCACGGCTGGGACTCCGCCGTGGGCGCGATCGTGGTGCACGACGTCGTCGTGGCCCCCGAGGGTTTTGACGCCCGGTTCTCCGTGCTCTCCCGCGGCTACGCGTATCGCGTGGCGGACGCCGTGACCGGCCACGACCCCCTGACGCGCACGTTCTCGTGGTGGGTCCCCTGGCACCTCGACGTGCCCGCGATGGACCGGGCCGTGCGCGAACTGCTGGGGCTGCACGACTTCCTGAGCTTCTGCAAACCCCGCGAGGGCGCCACCACGATCCGCGACCTGCAGCGCGCGGGCGTGCACCGCGACGAGAGCGGCATGATCACGATCGCCCTGCAGGCCGATGCCTTCTGCCACCACATGGTGCGCTGCATCGTGGGCGCGGTGGTCCGCGTGGGGGAGGGGCGGTACGACGCCGCGTGGCCGGGTCAGCGGCTGCGCGCCCGGGTCCGGGACGCGAACGTCCTCATGGCACCCGCGCACGGTCTCGTCCTTGATGCCGTGCGCTATCCCGACCCATCCCAGCTCGCCGAACGCGCCCGGCTCACGCGCGCTCGGCGCCCCGCCCAACACGACGAATAGCGCCCCACGACTGGCGGGGCGGGCGGAGATCCGGTAATATGGAATGCTGTTGTGCGTGTTCTGCCCCGGTTCACGTGTACCCGCATCGGTCGCTCATGTTGCAGAGCGCAGGGCCGTGCGGTGCACCGGGTTGTGGACGCACGGATGCCGCCCGGATCTCACCCGGGCCCCGAAGCACAGCGGAACCATCGGACACGAGCATTCGTGTCATCAGCAGACAAACGAAGGCAGATCAACGTGCGTACGTACACTCCGAAGCCCGGTGACGTCCAGCGTCAGTGGCACGTCATCGACGCCACCGACGTCGTCCTGGGTCGTCTTGCCAGTCAGACCGCAACACTGCTGCGTGGGAAGCACAAGCCGACCTTCGCTCCCCACGTGGACACCGGCGATTTCGTCATCATCATCAACGCGGAAAAGGTCGCCCTCACGGGTGCCAAGCTCGAGAAGAAGCGCGCCTACCGTCACTCCGGCTACCCTGGCGGGCTCAAGTCCACCAGCTACGCCGAGCTGCTCGAGAAGAACCCCACGCGCGCCGTGGAGAAGGCCGTCAAGGGCATGCTGCCCAAGAACAAGCTGGCCGCTCAGCAACTGTCCAAGCTGAAAGTCTACGCCGGTGCCGAGCACGCGCACCAGGCTCAGCAGCCCAAGCCCTACGAATTCACCCAGGTCGCCCAGTAATTCGGGCCAACGAATAACACATAAGGAGAATCGTGGCTCAGAACACTGAAGAGCAGATCACCGAGGACGTGGAGCTGACCAGCTACACCTCCGAGTCCACCGAGCCCGTCGCCGGTGCCGCCCTGTCCGACCGCCCCGCCCTGACCGTCTCCGGCCAGGCCGTGGGCCGCCGCAAGCAGGCCATCGCCCGCGTGCGCGTGGTCCCCGGTTCCGGGCAGTGGAGCGTCAACGGTCGCAGCCTCGAGGAGTACTTCCCCAACAAGCTGCACCAGCAGGAGGTCAACGACCCCTTCCGCCTGCTCGAACTGCAGGGCGCGTACGACGTCATCGCCCGCATCAGCGGCGGCGGCCCCTCCGGCCAGGCCGGTGCGCTGCGCCTCGGCGTGGCCCGCGCGCTCAACGAGATCGACGCCGAGCACAACCGCCCCGCCCTCAAGAAGGCCGGCTTCCTGACCCGTGACGCCCGCGTCATCGAGCGCAAGAAGGCAGGCCTCAAGAAGGCCCGCAAGGCTCCGCAGTACTCCAAGCGCTAAAACGAAGCAGCCCAAGCCTCGGCCGGGCGTTTTCGTGCAGGGTCCCGTTCCTCGGTTTCGGCCGGGGAACGGGACCCTGTTTCGTTGCCCGGGCGTTGCCATGCGGCCATCCGCCGCGGTGACGGACGTAACATGAAGGTGTGGAGCGACGTCGCTCCCGCCGTACCATCGAGAGAGGGCCCGTATGAGCAAGCAGTCGGAGCAGAAGTCGGGGAACGCCGTCGTCGAGGAGCAGCAGGCCGAGACGGAACAGCGCACAGAGCAGCGGGTGGCGGTGGACGAGGCCCTCAAGAAGGAACAGCACCGGGTCTCCGTGGTGGAGGACTACGCGGCCGAACTCGACGAGATCGCGGAGCTCGGGAAGAAACTCCACGACGTGAGCGGGGCGGAACCGTCCACCGCGTGGAAACTGGGCTACCCGTACGACGAGAAGCTGCCCCGCAAGGACTACGAGCGCACCAAGCGGGCCCTGCAGATCGAACTGCTCAAGCTGCAGTTGTGGATCAAGGAGACCGGCCAGAAGCTGCTCATCATCTTCGAGGGCCGGGACGCCGCGGGCAAGGGCGGGGCGATCAAGCGGTTCACGGAGCACCTGAACCCCCGTGGTGCGCGGGTCGTGGCGCTCGAGAAGCCCACGGACATCGAGCAGACGCAATGGTACTTCCAGCGCTACGTCAAGCACCTGCCGTCCGGTGGGGAGATCGTGCTGATGGACCGCTCGTGGTACAACCGGGCGGGTGTGGAACGGGTCATGGGCTACTGCACGTCCCAGCAGTATTACGAGTTCATGCGTCAGGCGCCGGAATTCGAACGGATGCTCGTGAACTCGGACACGCACCTGATCAAGTTCTGGTTCTCCGTAACGCGCGCGGAGCAGCTCGCGCGGTTCCAGTCCCGCCGGACGGACCCGGTGCGGCAGTGGAAGCTCTCGCCCACGGACGTGGCATCCCTGGACAAGTGGGACGACTACACGGAGGCCAAGGAGGCCATGTTCTTCTACACGGACACGGGGGACGCCCCGTGGACCGTGATCAAGTCCAATGACAAGAAACGCGCGCGGCTCGAGGCCATGCGCTACGTCCTGACGCAGTTCGACTACCCCAACAAGGACCACTCCGTGGTGGGCACGCCGGACACCAAGATCGTGGGTGGGGCGGCGGATCTCACGGAGGACAGCAACGAGAACCCGGACGGTTTTCCGGTGGTCCGGCCTGGGAAGGGCTGAGTCGAATGCGCAGGGTTTGCGCGGGCGTTGGTCGTAAGATGACTCTCGATGTCTAGAATCTTTGGAACGGACGGCGTTCGCGGTCTCGCGAACGGCCTCCTCACAGCAGAACTTGCCATGGAGCTGTCCCAGGCGGCGGCGATCGTCCTGGGCCACGGCCACGCGGAGGACGGGAAGCGACCCACCGCCGTCGTGGCACGGGACGGGCGCGCGAGCGGGGAATTCCTCGGCGCGGCCGTGATCGCGGGTCTCGCGAGCTCCGGTGTGGACGTCTACGACGCCGGGATGCTGCCCACACCGGCAGCCGCCTACCTGGTGGGGGACATCGACGCCGATTTCGGCGTGATGATCTCCGCGTCCCACAACCCCGCGCCGGACAACGGCATTAAGTTCCTGGCGCACGGGGGCAAGAAACTGCCGGACTCGATCGAGGACACTATCCAGGAGGTCTACGAGGCCAAGGATTTCCGCCGCCCCACGGGTGCCGAAGTGGGCCGCGTGACCCGCTTGTCGGACGCCGAGGACCGCTACATCCTGCACCTGGTCGGTGCCATCCCGCACCGTCTGGACGGGCTGTCGATCGTGCTCGACTGCGCGAACGGCGCGGCGTCCGGCGCCTCACCGGACGCGTTCCGCGATGCCGGTGCCAAGGTGCACGTGATCGGTGCGGAACCGGACGGGCTGAACATCAACGACGGCGTGGGCTCCACCCACCTGGGTCCGCTCAAGCAGGCCGTGCGTGAGCTGGGCGCGGATCTGGGCATCGCACACGACGGCGACGCAGATCGCTGCCTGGCCGTGGACCACACCGGCACGGAGGTGGACGGCGACCAGATCATGTGCATCCTTGCCATGGCCATGAAGGACGCGGGCAGGCTCAACCAGAACACGCTCGTGGCCACGGTCATGAGCAACCTGGGTCTGCAACTGGCCCTGGACGAGGCCGGGATCCAGCTCGTGCGCGCCTCCGTGGGGGACCGCTACGTCCTGGAATCCATGGTGGCCAACGGCTACAACCTGGGTGGCGAACAGTCCGGGCACGTGATCATGGCGGATTACGCGACCACCGGCGACGGTCTGCTCACGGGTCTGATGCTCGCCTCACGGGTGGCTCAGACAGGCATGCCGTTGCAGGAGCTCGCCAAGTCCATGACGCGCATGCCCCAGGTGATGATCAACGTCAAGGGCGTGGACAAGGCGGCGGCCAAAACGAGCGAACCGGTGCTCGACGCCGTCGCCCGCACGGAGGAGCGGCTCGGCAGCGAGGGCCGGGTGCTATTGCGCCCCTCCGGCACCGAACCCGTGGTGCGGGTCATGGTGGAGGCGGCTTCGCAGGACATCGCCCAGCGCGAGGCGGAAGAGCTCGTGTCCGTGGTGGAACAGCACCTCAGCCTGTAGCGTCACCGTAGGGACCAACGGCGAGGCCCCGCACCGGAAGTGGTGCGGGGCCTCGCCGTTTCCTGACGTCGAAGGGGTGGTGGGTGTCAGCGGATCGTTCCTCCGGTGGTACCGGGCTGCCCCGAGAGGCCGGTCTGCGTGCCGTCCGTGCGCAGCGCGTCGGTGTTGTGCCCGGTGAGCGCGTCGCGGATCTCGGTGAGCAGCACGGTGTTGGGGTCGGCCGGCTCCTCGGTGGGCTCGATGCCCAGCCGGCGGTTGCGGCGTTCGATCATCTTGTTCATGGGCAGCACGATGCAGAAGTACACAGCGGCGGCGATGAGCAGGAAGTTCACGATCGCGGTCAGCAGCACACCGAACTTGACCTGGTTGCCGTTGAACGTGACGGCGGCGAAATTGTCGAAGTTGGGCGAACCGACGAGTCCCGAGATGGCGGGCATGAGGACGTTCTCGACGAGAGCATTGACGATCTTGGAGAAGGCGGCGCCAATAATCACGGCAACGGCCAGATCCATCACGTTGCCCTTCATGATGAATTCTTTGAAACCACTGAGCATGGCGCTCATCGTACAGTGAAAACGGGCCGGAAAATATCAGTTCTTTCGCAGCAGCACCCTGCGGATCTTGTGATCGTGGTCTTTGGAGAGGATCAGCCGGGCGCGGCCGCGCGTGGGACGCACGTTCTGCTCCAAGTTGGGTTCGTTGATCCGCCGCCAGATGTCCGTGGCCACGTCCTGTGCCTGCTCGTCCGTGAGGTCCGCGTAGCGGTGGAAGTAGGACTCGGGGTCCGAGAACGCGGAGGAGCGCAGGGCCTGGAAGCGCTCCACGTACCAGCGTTCGATGTCCTGGGTGCGGGCGTCCACGTAGATGCTGAAGTCGAAGAAATCGCTCAGCGCGAGCGCGGTGCGTTTGCCGCTCTCCAGCTTCGCGGGCGCGAGCACGTTCAGGCCCTCCACGATCACGACGTCTGGGCGGGTCACTACCACTTCTTCGTCCGGGAGGATGTCGTAGGTGACGTGGGAGTACTTGGGGGCACGCACCTCGGGTGCGCCGGACTTGATCTCGGAGACGAAGCGCAGCAGCCCGCGCCGGTCGTAGGACTCGGGGAAGCCCTTGCGGTCCATGAGTCCGCGCCGTCGTAGTTCGGCGTTGGGGTAGAGGAAACCGTCTGTGGTCACGAGCTGCACGTTCGGGGTGGACGGCCAGCGGGCCAGCATCTCGCGCAGCAAGCGGGCCGTGGTGGACTTACCCGCCGCCACGGACCCGGCGATCCCGATCACGAACGGGGTGCGCGCGTGATGCTCGCCCAGGAACGAGTTGGTGGCGGCATTGAGCTGCGTGGAGGACATGTCGTACAGCGTGAGCAACCGCGAAAGGGGCAGATAGACCTCGCGGACCTCGTCCACGTCCAACCGGTCACCGAGACCGCGCAGGTTCTCGATCTCCTGCGCGGTGAGCGGGACCTCGATCTCGTGCGAAAGCCTGGACCAGGTCTGACGATCCAACTCCACGAAAGGGGAGACGCGGTGGGTTATGGGCTGTGTGCTCATGCTCGGACCAGTGTAGGCCCGGGCCCCCTCGCGCAAGGCATTAGGGCGCGTAGCGTTTCCGGTACAGTATTTTTCATGTGTGGAATTGTGGGATATGTGGGCTCGCACCGTGCTGACGGGCGACAGCAGGGTGCGCTCGAGGTGATCCTCGAGGGGCTTCGTCGACTGGAATACCGCGGGTACGACTCCGCGGGCGTCGCAGTGATCGCCGACGGTGCGGTGGAGTACCGCAAGAAGGCCGGGAAGCTGAGCAACCTGATCGGTGAGCTCGAAGCGCACCCCCTGCCGGAATCGAACATCGGGATCGGCCACACCCGCTGGGCCACCCACGGAGGCCCCTCCGACGTCAACGCGCACCCCCACGTGGTCGACGGCGGCAAGCTGGCCATGATCCACAACGGGATCATCGAGAACTTCAGCGAGATCAAGCGCGAACTCAGCGCCCAGGGCGAGAGTTTCACGTCCGAGACGGACACCGAGGTCGCCGCGGTGCTGCTGGCCCGCACGTACAACGCGCAGGGCGCGGACGAGAAGGACCTCACCGTGGCCATGCAGGACACGTGCCGCCGCCTCGAGGGCGCGTTCACGCTGCTGGCCGTTCACGCGGACCACCCGGACCGCGTGGTCGCTGCGCGCCGCAACTCGCCGCTCGTGATCGGGCTGGGCGACGGCGAGAACTTCCTGGGCTCGGACGTCTCCGGTTTCATCGACTATACCAAGCGGGCCGTGGAGATGGGCCAGGACCAGATCGTGACCATCACCGCGGACGACTACACGATCGTGGACTTCCACGGCAACGCCGCCGAGGGCAAGCCCTTCGACATCGAGTGGGACGCCGCCGCCGCGGAGAAGGACGGCTACCCGTCCTTCATGGAGAAGGAAATCCACGACCAGCCCGCCGCCGTGGGCGACACCCTGCTGGGCCGCCTGGACGAGAACGGCCGGCTCACGCTGGACGAGATCAAGATCGACGAGACCGTGCTGCGCTCGATCGACAAGATCGTGGTGATCGCATGCGGTACCGCAGCATACGCCGGGCAGGTCGCGCGCTACGCGATCGAGCACTGGTGCCGGATCCCCACCGAGGTGGAGCTCGCGCACGAGTTCCGCTACCGCGATCCGATCGTGAACGAGAAGACCCTGGTGGTCGCGGTCTCCCAGTCCGGCGAGACCATGGACACCCTCATGGCCGTGCGTCACGCGCAGGAGCAGGGCGCCAAGGTCGTGGCGATCTGCAACACGAACGGTTCCACAATCCCGCGCGAGGCGGACGCCGTGCTCTACACGCACGCGGGTCCCGAGATCGCGGTGGCCTCCACCAAGGCGTTCCTCGCCCAGATCACCGCGGCGTACCTGCTGGGCCTGTACCTGGCCCAGTTGCGCGGCAACAAGTTCAAGGACGAGATCTCCACCATGCTGGCCGAGCTTGAGGCCATGCCCGCCAAGATCCAGCGCGTGCTGGACGAGGTGGAGCCGCAGGTCAAGGAACTCGCGACCGGGATGAAGGACGCCGGCTCCGTGCTGTTCCTGGGCCGTCACGTGGGCTTCCCCGTGGCCATGGAGGGCGCCCTGAAGCTCAAGGAGATCGCGTACATCCATGCGGAGGGCTTCGCCGCCGGTGAGCTAAAGCACGGGCCGATCGCGCTGATCGACCAGGGCCAGCCCGTGTTCGTGATCGTCCCCTCGCCCAATGGCCGGGACTCGCTGCACGCCAAGGTGGTCTCCAACATCCAGGAGATCCGCGCTCGCGGTGCCGAGACCATCGTGATCGCTGAGGAGGGCGACGACACTGTGCGCGAGTTCGCCAACCACGTCTTCTACGTCCCCGAGGCGCCTACGCTGCTGCAGCCGCTGCTGGCCACGGTGCCGCTGCAGATTTTCGCGTGCGAACTCGCCGGGGCCAAGGGCTACGACGTGGACCAGCCGCGCAACCTGGCCAAGTCCGTGACCGTGGAGTAATCATCCGGTTCGTCCGTCCGACGGCGGGTGACGCTTCCCGCGGGAGCGTCGCCCGCCGTCGTCGTACCCGGGCATGCCGCGACGCCCATGGGGGCCGTGCCGCGGCGCCCGTGAGGGGTCGGGCGGCGCCGGTAGGCTGGCGACATGATTGTGGGCACCGGCGTGGACATCGTGGACATCGCGCGTTTCGAACGACAGCTGGAGCGCACGCCGCGATTGCGGGAACGCCTGTTCGTCCCGCACGAACGGGAGCTGCACCCGCGCTCGCTGGCCGCGCGCTTCGCGGTCAAGGAGGCCGCGGCCAAGGCGCTGCTGGCCCCGCCGGGGATGATCTGGCAGGACTGCTGGATCAGCAACGACGCCCACGGCGCTCCCCGTCTGCACACCGCGGGCACCGTGGCCGAGCAGGCGCAGCGCAGGGGCGTGGAAACATGGCACGTAACGATCTCCCACGACGGCGGCATGGCCGTGGCGTTCGTCGTGGCCGAGGGACAGGGAGGACACCGCGATGATTGAGGCGTACTCGGGCGAGAGTATCCGGGCCGCGGAACAGCCGCTGCTGGACGAGGGCTACGGGGACGTGCTGATGCGTCGTGCGGCCCTGGGACTGGCCCGCGGCTGCGAAGCGCAGTTGCGCTTGGCCAACCGGAGAGGGTTGTTGGGTGGCACCACGGCGGTGCTGCTCGTGGGCTCGGGCAACAACGGCGGGGACGGACTGTGGGCGGGCGCGTTCCTGCGCCGCAGCGGCGTGAAGGTCGTGGCCATCCTGACCGGCACGCGCGTGCACGAACAGGGCCTGCGGGCGCTGCTCGCTCGCGGCGGCACCGCGCTGCGGCTCACCGACCAGGACGGCGAGGAGCGCGAACTCTCGGACGCCGTGGCCGCCGCGCACCCGGTGGAGGTGTCCCGCGCGGTCTCCCTCATGGCCGACGCCCACCTGATCGTGGACGCCGTGCTCGGCACCGGTGCGCAGGGCGGGCTGCGGGGTACGGCCGCCGAGCTCGTGCGGGCGTTCACCGAACGGCAGCGGGATCCCGCCGCCGCGCGTGAACGGCGCTTCCCACGGATCGTGGCGTGCGACCTCGTCTCCGGCGTCAGCGCGGACACCGGCGAGGCTCCCGAGCCGGTCCTGCATGCCCACGCGACCATCACGTTCGGCGGGGCCAAGACGGGCCACGTGGTGTCCCCGGGGGAGCAGGCCACGGGGGCGCTCACGGTGGTGCCCATCGGGATCGAGGACCGGCTGAGCGACCCCGCCGTGCACCGGCTCGAACCGCGTGACGTGCTCGCCGCGTGGCCGCGTCCCGGTGCGACCGACACTAAGTACACCCGAGGTGTGCTGGGCGTCGTGGCCGGCGCGTCGAGCTATCCGGGCGCGGCGATCATGTGCACCCAGGCGGCGGTCAACGCTGGCGCGGGGATGGTCCGCTTCCTGGGGGATTCGACCACGCGCGGCATGGTGCTCGCGCGCAGTCCGGAGGTCGTGTGCTCGGACGACCAGCCGTGGGACGTCCACGTCCAGGCGTGGCTCGCGGGCCCCGGCGTGGTGGGGGACGAGTCCCAGGCCGCGCGCGTGCAGGCAATCATCGAGGCCCAGGAGCCGGCTGTGCTGGACGCAGGTGCGCTCGACGCCGCTGCGCGATCCGTGGTCGACGCCGCTCTGGGCCCCCATAAGATCCTCACGCCCCACGCGGGGGAGCTGTCCCAGGTCTTCGAGTGGCTCCACGGTTTCGGGGTGTGCGATTCCACGGTGGAGCGCTCCGAGATCGAGGCCAACCCCGTGCACTGGGCCGGTGAAGCCGCGCGCCTCACGGGCGCCACGGTGTTGCTCAAGGGCGCGTCCACCGTGATCGCGTCCCCCGTGGGACGGAACGGGGACGCATGCGAGGACGGGAACGCTTCCGGGCGCGACGAATGCCTGTGCCTGAGCATCGGCCACGCGAGCCCCTGGCTGGCCACGGCGGGTTCGGGGGACACCCTTGCCGGGATCCTGGGCACGGTCGTGGCCCACGTGGCCGAGCACCCGGACGCGCTCGCGGTCCTGGGCGACTGGGCCCGCGGGGACGGTCGCTGGGCGGCCGCCGCGGCCCTCGGGGCCGGTCTGCACGCGGTGGCCTCACGGGCGGATGGGGAGGGCCCCGTCCCGCCGTCGGTGCTCGCGGAGAACGTGCGCGCGGTGCTGACCCGTCCGTGAGCCGCGACCCGAACGACTATTGTTAGTGGCTGGCTGTGAGCGGGGATCCGCTCACAGCCCCACGACACGCTGAGGAGAAGTACATGGAAGTTTGGCCAGGACAACCGTACCCGTTGGGCGCCACGTTCGACGGCACGGGGACCAATTTCGCGCTCTTCTCCGAGGTCGCGGACCGTGTGGAACTGTGCCTGTTCGAGGAGGACGGCACGGAGACGCGCGTGGAGGTCACCGCCGTGGACAGCTACGTGTGGCACTGCTACCTCCCCCAGGTGCAGCCCGGTCAGCGCTATGGGTACCGGGTGCACGGGCCGTGGGATCCGTCCCAGGGGTTGCGGTGCAACCCGGACAAGTTGCTCCTGGACCCCTACGCCAAGGCCGTGGAGGGCGGGATCGACTGGGACGAGTCCCTGTTCTCCTACAACTTCGGCGACGAGGACTCCGAGAACCACCAGGACTCCGCGGAACACATGATGAAGGGCGTGGTGATCAACCCGTTCTTCGACTGGGAGGGTGACCGCACCCCGCGCACCCCGTACCACAAGTCCGTGATCTACGAGGCCCACGTCAAGGGCCTCACCATGCAGCACCCGGAGGTCCCGGAGGAACAGCGCGGCACGTACGCCGGTGTGTCCCACCCCGCGGTCATCGAACACCTGCAGAAGCTGGGTGTCACCGCGATCGAACTGATGCCCGTGCACCAGTTCGTCCAGGACTCCACGCTGCTCGAGAAGGGGCTGCGCAACTACTGGGGGTACAACACCATCGCGTTCTTCGCGCCCCACAACGAGTACAGCGCGGCCTCCCACCTGGGCAGCCAGGTCCAGGAGTTCAAGGCCATGGTGCGCGCACTGCACCAAGCGGACATCGAGGTCATCCTGGACGTGGTGTACAACCACACGGCCGAGGGCAACCACATGGGCCCCACACTGTCCATGAAGGGCATCGACAACACCGCGTACTACCGCACCGTGGACGACGACCAGAAGTTCTACATGGACTACACGGGTACCGGTAACTCCCTGAACGTGCGTCACCCCCACTCGCTGCAGCTGATCATGGACTCGCTGCGCTACTGGGTCACCGAGATGCACGTGGACGGTTTCCGTTTCGACCTCGCCGCCACGCTGGCCCGTGAGTTCTACGACGTGGACAAGCTCTCCACGTTCTTCGAACTCGTCCAGCAGGACCCTATCGTCTCGCAGGTCAAGCTGATCGCCGAGCCCTGGGACATCGGTCCCGGTGGCTACCAGGTGGGCAACTTCCCGCCGCAGTGGACCGAGTGGAACGGCAAGTACCGGGACACCGTGCGTGATTTCTGGCGCGGGGAGCCCTCGACCCTGGGGGAGTTCGCGTCCCGTGTCACCGGTTCCGCGGACCTCTACGAGAACAGCGGCCGGCGCCCCTTCGCCTCGGTGAACTTCGTGACCGCCCACGACGGCTTCACACTGCGGGACCTCGTGTCCTACAACGAGAAGCACAACGAGGAGAACGGCGAGGACAACAACGACGGTGAGTCCCACAACCGCTCGTGGAACTGCGGTGAAGAGGGGCCCACGGACGATCCCGAGGTGCTCGCGATGCGTGCGCGTCAGCAGCGCAACTTCATCGCCACGCTCATGCTGTCCCAGGGCACGCCCATGCTGCTGCACGGTGACGAGGCGGGGCGCACCCAGAAGGGCAACAACAACACGTACTGCCAGGACAACGAGCTCACGTGGATCAACTGGGAGAAGGTGGATACCCCGCTCGTGGAGTTCACCTCGGTGATCACCCACCTGCGCCACGAACACCCCACGTTCCGCCGCTCGGAGTTCTTCGACGGGCGTCCCGTGGACATGGGCGAGCGTGCCGAGGGCGATCCCATGCCGGACATTGCGTGGCTCAACACGGACGGCACGCCCATGGTGCCCGCCGACTGGGACGAGCCCCTGGCTCGTGCCGTGGGCATGTGGCTCAACGGTCAGGGCATCACGGGAGTGGATATGCGCGGTCGCCGGATCACGGACGTGAACTTTATCGTGTACTTCAACTCCAACCCCGAGCCCGTGGACGTCACACTGCCCCCGGCCGGCTACGGCATGAAGTGGGAGGAGATCGTGGACACCGCCGGCGAGCATGCGGACGGTGCCGTGCGCGGGCACTCCTCCACGTTGCGGATGGCAGGCAAGTCCACGGTGCTGTTGCGCGCGTGGGAGGCCCCCGAGGAAGAGCCGGACGCCTCCGTGGCCGCGTCCGTCGCGGCAGCGGTGTACGCGGCGTCGTCCGACGACGCTTGAGCGCCCCGCGGTGCGTGACCGGGCAGATCGCCCGCAGCCCGCGCCGCGCTGAACATGACTGCGGACGCGTCACCCCACACGGGTGGCGCGTCCGCCGTTTACGTCACGGTGCTCGTTGAGCGCGGAGTGACTGGCCCGAGCGCGCGCATTCGGCCAGACTGTAAGGGTGCTGACACCCACTTCAACGTACCGGTTGCAAATCACGACCCAGCAGGACCTGCATCGCGCGGCGGAACTGGTCCCCTACATCAAGCGTCTGGGGGCGGGGTGGGTGTACCTCTCGCCCATCCTGCGGGCCACGAGCGGCTCGGACCACGGGTACGACGTCGTGGATCCCACCGAGGTGGATCCCGAACGCGGGGGATCGGAGGGTCTGAAGGCACTGTCCGATGCCGCGCACGAGGCCGGACTGGGCGTCGTCGTGGACATCGTGCCCAACCACCAGGGCGTGGCCGCCCCGCAGGAGAACCCGTGGTGGTGGTCGCTGCTCGAGAAGGGGCAGGACAGCCCCTACGCGGACGCGTTCGACGTGGACTGGCAGGCCGGCGGCGGCAAGATCTTGATCCCGGTGCTCGGCGACGGTGACGAGGACCTCTCCGCGCTCACCGTCCAGGACGGGACGCTGCGCTACTACGACAACGTCTACCCCCTGGCCGAGGGCACGTACCGCGAGGGCGACGATCCCGCCGAGGTGCACGGGCGGCAGCACTACGAACTGATCAACTGGCGCCGCGGTGACTCCGAGCTGAACTACCGCCGGTTCTTCACCGTGGCCACGCTCGCCGGGGTGCGGGTCGAGGACGCCCGTGTCTTCGAGGAGTCCCACGCGGAGGTCGCGCGCTGGTTCCGCGAGGGACTCGTGGACGGGCTGCGCATCGATCACCCGGACGGGGTGCGGGACCCGCAGGACTACCTCGGGAAGCTGGCCGTGCTCACGGACGGCGCGTGGACCGTCGTCGAGAAGATCTTGGAACCGGGGGAGTACCTGCCCGAACAGTGGCGCACGGCCGGGACCACGGGCTACGACTCGATGGGCTGGATCGACCGGGTGCTCACGGACGCACGCGGGCACTACGAGCTCGCCTCATTGGACACCAAGCTGCGCGGTGGTCAGCCCGTGCGCTGGGACCCGCTGATCCACGAGACCAAGCGCCGGATGGCGGACGCTGGCCTGGCCGCAGAGGTGCACCGCCTGGTGCGCGAACTGCCGGCCGACTTCCCGCACGGGGCCGCGGCGTCGTACGACGGTCTCGCCGAGATCCTCGCCAACTTCCCGGTGTACCGCACGTACCTGCCCGAGGGCGCGCAGTACCTGCGCGACGCGGTCGCCGCCGCGCGGCGGTGGCGCCCCGAGCTCGCGGACGTGCTCGACGACCTCGCACGTGAACTCGGCGGGGACGTGAACGGCACCCTGAGCGGAGTGGCGCAGCGTTTCCAGCAGACCTCGGGCATGGTCATGGCCAAGGGCGTGGAAGACACCGCGTTCTACCGATACCCCAAGCTCTCCTCCCTCACCGAGGTGGGCGGTGACCCCTCGGTCTTCTCGCTCACGCCCGAGCAGTTCCACGCGGAGGCGGCGCGGCGGCAGCGTGAATCGCCCGCGACCATGAACGCACTGACCACCCACGACACCAAGCGCTCGGCATCGGTGCGTGCGCGGATCACGGTGCTCTCGGAGCAGCCCAGGGCCTGGTCCGAGACCGTGGCCACGCTCGTCAACCGCGCCAAGGACGCGCAGATCGAGCTGGCGGACGGACCCGCCGTGAACCTCGTCCTGCAGGCCGTGGTGGGTGCGTGGCCGCTCGAGCGCGATCGTGCCGTGGACTACGCGATGAAGGCCGTGCGCGAGGCGTCCGTGTCCACCGCGTGGGTGGACGGGGACGAGCACTTCGAGGCGGAGCTGACCCGGTTCATCGACTTCCTCTTCAGCAACCCGCGCGCCCGCGGCATCGTGGAGGGGTGCGTGGAGCGCGTGAGCGCACCGGGGTTCAGCAACGCCCTGGCGGCCACCGCGCTGCAGCTGACCCTGCCGGGCGTCCCGGACGTCTACCAGGGGCAGGAGTTGTGGGAACCGTCGCTCGTGGACCCCGACAACCGTCGGCCCGTGGACTTCGCGGCGCGCGAGCAGATGTTGGCACGGCTCGACGCCGCTCGGCCGGGTTCCGCGGACGCCACCCCGCCCGTGGACGGCACGGGGGCGGCGCGCATGCTGTTGACCTCGCGCGCCCTGCGGCTGCGCGGCGAGCACCCCGAGCTGTTCACGGAGTACATACCGCTGGAGTTCCGGGGCGCGCTCGCCGAGCACGCCCTGGGCTTCGACCGCGGCGGCGTGGCCACCGTGGTCACCCGCTTCCCCGCGACCCTCGCCCCCGAGGGCGGCTTCACGGACGAGACCGTGGTCCTCGCGCCGGGGACGTGGCAGGACGTCCTCACGCACCGCGAGTACACCACGGACCAGGACGGCGCCCTGCGCCTGGCCGACCTCCTCTTCACCTACCCCGTGGCGATCCTGCGCCGGAAGGACGGCTGAGACATGACCCAGGACCATCGTTTCGACGTGTGGGCACCCCACGCCCGCAAGGTCACCGTCCGCATCGACGGTGTGGACCACCCCATGCAGGGCCTGGGCGATCGCCCCGGCTGGTGGACGCTGCCCGACGACGCCGACGTCCCCCGGGGCACCGTGCGCTACGGCTACCTGCTGACCAAGGTCTTCGACGAGGGCACGGACAAAGAACGCACTTCGGTGTCCGAGGTGCTTCCAGACCCGCGCTCACGCCGCCAGCCGCAAGGTGTGCACGATTTGTCCTGCACGTTCGACCCGGACGCCTTCGAATGGCACGACGCCGCGTGGCGGCCGCGTCCGCTGCGGGACTCGGTGCTCTATGAACTGCACCCCGGGACGTTCACCCCGGAGGGCACGCTCGATGCGGCGATCGGCAAGTTGGACCACCTCGTGGACCTCGGCGTGGACGCCGTGGAACTGTTGCCCGTCAACGGGTTCAACGGGGACCACAACTGGGGCTACGACGGCGTCGCCTGGTACACCGTGGATGAGTCCTACGGTGGGCCTGAGGCCTATCAGCGGTTCGTGGACGCGTGCCACACCAAGGGCATCGCCGTGATCCAGGACGTGGTCTACAACCACCTGGGACCCAGCGGGAACTACCTGCCGCTCTTCGCGGAGTACTTCAAGCCCGGGGCCTCCAGCTGGGGGGACCTGATCAACCTGGACGGGTGGGGTTCGGACGGGGTGCGTGAGTACATCCTGGACAACATCACCATGTGGCTGCGCGAGTACCACGTGGACGGGTTCCGCCTGGACGCCGTGCATGCGCTCGCCGATTCCCGTGCCACGCACATCCTGGAGCAGATCGCCCAGCGCATCGCGGCGGAGTCCGAGCGCACGGGTAAGGAGCTCGTGGCCATCGCGGAATCCGACCTCAACGATCCCCGCATGATCGCGGGTACGGAGGGGCACGGTCTGGGCATGGACGCGCAGTGGCTCGACGACGTCCACCACGCCGCGCACGTGGCGTTCACCGGGGAGACCCACGGGTACTACGGGGACTTCGCATCCCTGCACGCCCTGGAGAAGACCATGCACACGGCGTACTTCCACAACGGGACGTACTCCACATTCCGTGGCCGCTCGCACGGCCGCGAGATCGATCCTGCCGAGCAGCGGCCGTGGCAGTTCGTGACGTTCCTGCAGAACCACGACCAGGTGGGCAACCGCGCGGCCGGGGACCGGATGAACCACGGCATGAGTGTGGACCGGGCGATCGCGGCCGCCACGTGGCTGCTCACCCAGCCCTACACGCCCATGCTGTTCATGGGCGAGGAGTTCGGGGCCAGCACGCCGTGGCAGTTCTTCACGGCCCACCCCGAACCCGATCTGGGGGAGGCCGTGGCCGCGGGCCGCAAGGCGGAATTCGCCGCGATGGCCTGGGATCACGCGACCGTCCCGGATCCCCAGGACCCGCAGACGTTCGAACGTTCCAAGCTCGACTGGGGCGAGGTGCGCGAGGGTGAGCACCAGCGCATCCTGGACGCCTACCGAGAGCTGATCGCGCTGCGCCACGACACCCCGGAGCTCACCGATCAGAACTGGGCCACCGTGGCCACCCAGGCGAGCGATTCCGAGCAGTGGTTCGTACTCAAGCGGATGAGCGAGCCGGAGTCCGAACACGGCGTGGTCGTGGCCGTGAACCTCTCGGACTCCGAACGCGAGCTGCCGCTCATGGGCGGTGACGCCCCGCGGGTGCTCTTCGCGAGTGGCACGGACCCTGACATTACGACGACGCCGGGCGCGGTGCGGCTCGCGCCGGAGACGGCGGTGGTGCTGCGCGTGTAGCTATGCGTGTGGCGTCGTTCTGCGCGGCGTCGGTGTGTGCGGCCGGATTCCATGCGGGGCCCGCGCGGGCCCCGCCGCGGCGTCGTCGTGCGGGCTGCTGCACCGGGCCCGGGACGTGACCGTTACCTGCTTCGAGTCAGCCCCACCCGCAGGGTGGCACACTGGACCCCATGCTGACTTTTGGTGAGAACACCGTTTGGACCGCGGCCGAGGATCGCTACGAGACCATGCCGTACCGACGGGTGGGCAACTCCGGGCTGAAGCTGCCCGCGCTGTCCCTGGGGTTGTGGCATAACTTCGGCGATGACACCCCGCTCGCGACCATGCGGGCCACGCTGCGCCGGGCGTTCGACCTGGGGATCACGCACTTCGACCTGGCCAACAACTACGGCCCGCCCGCGGGCTCCGCGGAGCTGAACTTCGGGCGCATCCTACGGGAGGACTTCGCCCGGTACCGCCAGGAACTTGTGATCTCCACGAAGGCCGGGTGGCAGATGTGGCCCGGCCCGTACGGCGGTGTGGGCGGTTCACGCAAGTACCTGCTCGATTCCATCGACCAGTCGCTCGAACGCATGGGCCTGGACCGCGTGGACATCTTCTACCACCACCGCCCGGACCCGGACACTCCCCTCGAGGAGACCATGGGTGCCCTGCACCATATCGTGCGCTCGGGCCGCGCGAGCTACGTGGGGATCTCGTCCTACAGCGCGGACCTCACGCTCGCCGCGCAGGGGATCATGCGGGAGCTGGGCACTCCGCTCCTCATCCACCAGCCCTCGTACTCCATGCTCAACCGCTGGGTCGAGCAGCCGGACGAGCACGCGGACGGGAAGAACCTGCTGGGCGCGCTCACGGAAGCGGGCATGGGCTCTATCAGCTTCTCCCCGCTGGCCCAGGGCATGCTCACCGACAAGTACCTGAACGGTGTACCCGAGCACTCCCGCGCGGCCGCTGGGAAGTCACTCAACCCGGACTGGTTGAGCGAGAACACCCTGGATCAGATTCGGGAACTGAACGCGATGGCCCGGGACCGCGGGCAGACGTTGGCCCAGATGGCGATCGCGTGGGTGTTGCGTCCGCAGGCGGGGGGACAGGTCACGACGGCGCTCGTGGGCGCGTCCTCGCCCGAGCAGATCGCCGATTCCGCCCGCGCCGTGCAGAACCTGGACTTCTCCGACGATGAACTGCAGCGGATCGACGAGCTGGTCTCGGACGCGGACATCAACATCTGGGGGGCGGCCACCGAGTCCAAGCACGTATGACCGCGGCGCAGTACGCCGCGCTGCTGGGGCTGTGGATCGCGGGGATCATCTCCCCGGGTCCGGACGTCCTGGTGATTCTGCGCAATGCGTTCCTCACCACCCGTGGCAAGGCCATGCTCACGGCGGCGGGGGTGATGGTCGGCAACCTCATGTGGATCACGCTCTCGCTCACGGGCGTGACGCTGGTGATCAACAGCAATCACGTGCTCAAACTCGTGATCCAGATCGCTGGTGCCCTGTTCCTGGCGCGCATGGGCTACGGATCCCTGCGCGCCGGGCTGGCCACGCGCGTGCTGAATCGCGGTGGAACGGGTCACGCGGAGACCTCGGATCCCGATGCACGAGCGGGCCTCGCCGCACGGGTCTGCACCGACGGGCAGGACGGCCCCGGCGGTTCGGCCGGATTCAGCGGACCAGTGGACCCCGACGTCGCCGCGAGCCCCGCCGCACCCGCGGGCACAATCGGGGGTCCCGCGTTCTCCAAGGCCGGAGGTCTGCTCGGGACCCGCCACCTCACATCGGGCAAGGCCCTGCTCCAGGGGACGATCACCAACCTGGCCAACGCCAAGGCGATCGTCTTCTTCATCGCCCTGTTCGCGACCGTTGTCCCCGCGGACATCCTGTGGTGGGAGGGATTGATCGCCCTGGCGCTTCTCATGGCCGTGGGCCTGGCATGGTTCCTGGCCGTCGCGTGGTTCGGTTCCGTCCCCGCGCTGGCGCAGCGGTTCCAAGCGCGTTCGGCCGAGGTCGAGATCGCGGCCGGGGTCGTGTTCCTGCTGGTCGCGGTGTTGTTGCTCGTGGAGGTCGTCCTGGCCGGGTGACCGTGCAGCGTGAGGGCGGCAGCGGCGTCGTCGTCACGGCGGTGCCCGGGCGAGGCACGTCCGAGCGCGTGGCTAGACTGTGGAGTCGGTTGCGTGCGGCGTGGCACGGCGGGATGCGGTGCCCACGCACGAACGCGCGAGGTGCGCGTGGCCGTCATCACCCGAGCTGAGGAGAACCGTGTCCGAAAATCCCATCCGAGTGGCCATTGCCGGTGTGGGCAACTGCGCCACATCGCTCATCCAGGGCGTCCACTTCTACCGGGACGCAGACCCCTCCGAGACCGTGCCCGGGCTCATGCACGTGCGCTTCGGTGACTACCACGTGGGGGACGTGCAGTTCGTGGCCGCGTTCGACGTGGACGCCGCCAAGGTGGGCTTGGACCTCTCCCAGGCGATCCTGGCCTCCGAGAACAACACCATGGAGATCGCAAAGGTCCCCAACCTGGACGTGAACGTGCAGCGCGGACCCACCCTGGACGGGCTGGGCCAGTACTACCTCGAGACCATCACGGAATCGGACGCCGAGCCCGTGGACGTCGCGCAGGTGCTGCGCGAGCGCGAGGTGGACGTGCTCGTCTCCTACCTCCCGGTGGGTTCCGAGGAGGCCGACCGCTACTACGCGCAGGCCGCGATCGACGCCGGTGTGGCGTTCGTCAATGCCCTGCCCGTGTTCATTGCCGGGACCGACGAGTGGGCGCAGAAGTTCACGGACGCCGGCGTGCCGATCGTGGGCGACGACATCAAGTCCCAAGTGGGCGCGACCATCACCCACCGCGTGCTGGCCAAGCTGCTCGAGGACCGCGGCTACGTCCTGGACCGCACGTACCAGCTCAACGTGGGCGGGAATATGGACTTCAAGAACATGCTCGAGCGCTCGCGGCTCGAGTCCAAGAAGATCTCCAAGACACAGGCGGTGACGTCCAACGTGCCGCACGAGATGCGGGCCAAGGACGTGCACATCGGCCCCTCGGACTACGTGGGGTGGCTTGACGACCGCAAGTTCGCCTTCGTCCGCCTCGAGGGCCACGGCTTCGGCAACGCCCCGATCTCGCTCGAGTACAAGCTCGAGGTGTGGGACTCGCCCAACTCCGCCGGTGTGATCATCGACGCGATCCGCGCTGCGAAGATCGGCCTGGACCGCGGCATCGGGGGACCGCTGACCTCGGCGTCCTCCTACTTCATGAAGTCCCCGCCCGAGCAGTTCGACGACGACACCGCCCGCGAGAACGTGGAGAAGTTCATCCGCGGCGAGGTCGAGCGCTGATCGTCTCGTAGCACCGCACGACGCCGCCGCGCGGGCCGTCCGGCACGTACCGGGCGGCCCTCGGTCGCGTCCGGGGGCGCGCGTCCTGCCGCTGGCCCGGGCCCGCGGGTGCGGCGGCCCGGGTCCCTGCGGGCGGGGGTGCGGCCCGGCTCTCGCGCGGTTCAGCGAAAGATCGCCGAGCCCTCGGCGGACGCGCGCGCCAGGTCCGCGACCGCCCGGACCCGCCGGGGCACGGTCACACCCCGCGGCCAGGCCAGCACGACCGACTCCCGTTCGTTCCCCGGGGACACTGGGCGGCACACCACGGGTAGTCCCTCCCGACTCAGCTCCGGCCCCACGCCCAGGAACGGATCCCGCCGCGCTGGACACCTCCCACCCGCACGTCGTGGTGTGTTCCACGTACGGGGGTGGCGAGCTGCCCACGTCCGCGCGGGCCTTCGCGACGGCGGTGGCCGAAGGAGCCGCGGATCTGAGCAGCGTGCGCTACGCGGCGTTCGGCCTCGGGAACGGCACGTACGGGGAGGCGTTCTCGCGCGGCGTCGTCGTGCTGGACGAGACCCTCGCGGCAGCGGGCGCGTCCCGGTTCGGGGACGCGGGTCGGCACGACGCCGCCGAGGGCCGACCGCCCGCGCGGCAGGCGTGCGAGTGGCCGGACGGGATCGCCGAACTCAGCCGCGTTCCTGCCCCGCGAGCCCCGCACGGGAAATGATGTAGTCCACCACGGGGTCGTAGAGGTGCGGGGGGACGTTGTCGTCCAGCGGGACCACGACCTCCACCTGCCCCTGGGCCTCAGCGACGAAGATTCCGGGGTCGTTGCAGTCACCCATCGCGATGGTGGACAGCCCCGCCCGCGAGCCCGCGTACCCGGCCATCCCGTGATCGGCGATCACGAGGTCCGGCGCCTCGCGGCCCTGGTCCCGCAGGTGATCGAGGACCAGCTGCATGGGCTCGGGGGAGTGGGTGTGGCGCAGGCCGCCGTACTGCTCGACCATCACGACGTCCTCGATCTGGCGCACGTCCCCGTCCTCGAACGGCAGGGCCTCGTCGAAGCGCAGCACGCGCGCCCCGGACTTGCGTGCCACCCGCGCGAGCCGGGCGTACACGGGCGCGAGGCCGGAGGGATGACCAGTCGCGAACAACAACCGCTTGCGGCCCTGCACCGCGCGGCTGAACAGCTCGGCGTAGCGGTCCAGTCCGGCCACGCACAGCTGAGCGGAAATGGAGTCCTGGCCCTCGGCGTACTCGGGGTCGTCGTTGATCCCCACGCGGTCGCGCATGAGCTCGAAGACGGAGTCGAAATCCCAGTCCCTGATGCGCTCGACCCCCATGTGCTGGTGCTGGTCCCCGTCCAAGAAACCCTGGATGTTGCGGAGGTTGGCTTCACGGGGGGTCGCGACGGCCCCGGTGATCCGGGAGCGGTCCAGGTAACGGGCAAGGGAATCACGGCTCAGGTACGCGGTGGTCACACGGGAAAGTTTAGGCGTCGTGCTCGCGCGCCGCACAGGCGAGGTAGGCCGCAGCGTGCTGCGCGGCGACGTCGTCCCACGTCAGCTCGCGCGCTCGCAACCGAGCAGCGTGTGACAATGCTCGCCACGCGCCCGGGTCCCGGGCCGCGCGGTACAGTGCGTCCGCCCAGCTCGCGGGCTCGCGGTCCGGGACGAGCCGGCCGGTCTCACCGTCGCGCACGGCGTAGCACAGTCCGTCCACGTCCGTGGCCAGGACGGGCGTCCCGCACGCCTGGGCCTCGACCGCCACGAGCCCGAACGTCTCCGACGATGACGCCACGGCCACCGCGTCCACCCGGCCCATGAGTCGGGCGAGGTCCTCGCGGGGCAGGGAGCCGCGGAAGTCGACGGCGCTCGCCACGCCCCCTGCGTCCGCCAGCCCGCGCAGGTGGGCCAGGAAATCGGGGGAGCCCACACCGGCCAGGATCAAGCGAACGGGAACGTCGGGGTGACTGCGGTGCAACTCTCCGAGCGCGCGGACCAGGATCTGCTGTCCCTTGAGGGGTTGCATGCGTCCCGCGGACAGGACGGTGAAGGGCCCGTTCCGTAACTCGTCCCGTTCGTCCGGGACCGGCGGGTGGAAGACCTCGGGGTCCACCCCGGGCGGGATCACGACCACGCTCGCCGGATCCGCGCCGTACAGCTCCACGACCTGCCGCTGTTCCGCGGGGGTGTTCACCACGGTGCGGCAGGCGTGGGCGATCAGTTCTCGTTCGGCGGCCTCCCGCTCGGCCGGTTCGGGGGACTCGTCCGATCCGGCGCGCAGGTTCTTGGCGGCGGCGGAGGTGTGCAGGGTCAGGACGAGGGGAGCCCGGAGGAAGCTGGCCACGTGGAGCCCGGCCACGCCGGAGAGCCAGTAGTGGGCGTGCACGACGGGCGCGGCGTCGTCGGCGTAATGCTGTGCGAGGGCCTCGCCGAAGGCACGAGCGAACCGGGGCAGGCCCTCCTTGGGGACCTCTGCGGCGTCCGCGAGCGCCACGGTGAGCAGCCGCACGCCCGGGGCGAGGTCCGTCGTGCGAATGCCGGGGGAATGGGACGGATCGCGATCGAGGGTGGCCATGTCCGCGGCCCAGCCCGCGTGGGCGAGCGCGTGGGCTAGGTGCCACACGTACACGTTCATGCCACCGGCGTCCCCGGTCCCGGGCTGGTCCACGGGGGACGTGTGCATGCTCAGCAGCAGGACACGGGGCCGATCGGGAGAGGACACGCGACCAGCCTACTGGGGCGGCGTACCGGGACCGCCCGCCCGGGAACGAGTGCGCGTGGCTCGGGCGGGGCCGGGCGCGCCGGCGGCGCAGGGCACAATGGAATGGTGAGTGCGATGACAGACCGACAGCCCCGGCAACCCAGCGAACGCAGCGCGGTGGTGGACCTCTCCGCCGTGCAGCACAACGTGCGGCGCCTCGCGGAACTCGCCCGGGGGCGCACGCTGATCGCCGTGGTCAAGGCAGATGCGTACGGCCACGGGGCGGTTCCGGTGGCGCGCGCGGTGCTCGCCGCCGGCGCCCATATGCTCGGCACGGCGCACGCGTCCGAGGCGGTGGCCCTGCGCGACGCGGGCATCACCGCCCCCGTGCTCGCGTGGCTGCACACCCCTGCCACGGACTTCGAACAGGCGCTGCGACGCGACGTCCGCCTGGGTCTCAACGGGTGGGAGCTCGACGCCGTTCTGGCCGCCGCCCGCGACACGGGCACCCCGGCCACGGTGCACCTGAAACTCGATTCCGGGCTCGGCCGCAACGGTGCCACGGTGGAGGAGTGGCCCGGGTTCGTCGAGCGCGTGGTGGCCGCTCAGAACGCCGGTCTGCTGAGCGTGGAAGGGATCTTCACGCACCTCGCCGTCGCGGACGAACCGCAGCGCGAGGCCGAGACCGTTGCGCAATTGCACGCACTCAGCGATGCGGTGCGGATCGCGCGCGACGCGGGCCTGGACCCCACCCTGATCCACGCGGCCAACACCCCCGGATTATTCGGGGCACAGGACATGGCGGACCCCGATCTCATGCTCCGCGACGCCGTGCGGGTGGGGCTGGGCCTGTACGGGCTGAGCCCGTTCGCGGATCGCACCCCCGAGGACTTCGGCCTGCGCCCGGCCATGACCCTGCGGGCCCGTGTGGCCAACGTCAAAGCCGTTCCCGCGGGCCACGGGGTCTCGTACGGTTTCGCGTACCGCACCACCGGGCCCACGCACCTTGCGCTGATCCCGCTGGGCTACGCCGACGGCGTTCCCCGGGTAGCCACGGGCGCCCCCGTGCGGATCGGGGACCGGGTGTACCCCGTGGTGGGGCGGATCGCGATGGACCAGTGCGTCGTGGACCTGTCGCGGGGCGGGGAGCCCGCGGCGTCGTCGTCCGGATCGGAACCGCCCGGAGTGGACTCGTCCGCGGCGGAACCGCCCGTGCGCGTGGGGGACGAGGCCGTGCTGTTCGGGGCGGGGGAGGACCCGTCCGCCACGCGGTGGGCGGATGCCGCGGGGACGATCAACTACGAGATCGTCACGAGGATCTCGCCGCGCGTACCCCGGGAGTACGTGAACGCTCCCGATGCCGACGGCGTCGGAACAGCCGGGAGCGCGACGGACAGTGCCGCCTGGACCGTGACTCGGCATCCCGACACCGCTCATGACACCCGGGTGCTCGGCGAGCGGGTGGCCGAGCACCTGCGGGCCGGGGACCTGGTCATGCTCAACGGTGACCTCGGCGCCGGGAAGACCACGTTCACCCAGGGGCTCGGCCGGGGCCTCGGCGTGCGCGACGGGATCATATCCCCCACGTTCGTGTTGAGCCGCGTGCACCCCAACGATCCGGACGGGCCCCGCCCGGGCGGACCCGATCTCGTGCACGTGGACGCCTATCGCTTGGACTCCGCGGCGGACGTGGACGACATCGACCTCGAGGACACCGTGGACACGTGCGTGACCGTCGTGGAGTGGGGGACCGGCAAGGTGGAACACCTCAGCGATTCCCGGTTGGTGATCGACATCGTCCGGGCGCGGGGTACGCAGGACGGGCCCGGCTCGGCGGATCCGGTGTCGGACGCGACGGGTGCGGAGTCCACCGTGGGGACCACGGACGGTGAGGACCCCGCGGATCTCCGTGGGGCGGTGCTCTCCGGCGGATCAGGTTCCGACGGAGAGGGCCATTCCCCCTCCGCGGCGGACGTGATCCGCGCCCTCAACGACGAGTGGAAATCCGCGGAGCAACTCAGCGATGAACCGCGCGCGGTGATCGTGCGCGGCTACGGACCCCGTTGGGCGGACCCCCTCCAGTTGTGACCTCGCCACGCAGCGCCGGGGCGAGGGGCGTCCGGAGCCCGGAGAGATGGCGGCGGGCGGTCGCCGGGGCCCGGAGCGGTTGCGGGGCCGGGCTTAGACTGTTCGGGTGCTTGTGCTGAGTCTGGATTCCTCGTCGATCGCGTCCGTGGCACTGTCCCGGGACGGTGAGGTCTTGAGCAGGTTCGACACCGTCGACACCCGATCCCACGCCGAGGCCCTGGCTCCCGCCGTGCACGACCTCATGGCGGAGGCGGGCCTCACCGGCACCGACCTGGACGCCGTTCTCGTGGGCACCGGTCCCGGACCGTTCACGGGTCTGCGCGCGGGACTTGTGACCGGTCGCACCTTGGGCTTTGCATGGGCCCTGCCTGTGCATGGGGTGTGTTCCCTGGACGCGGCGGCGTTCCACGTGGCCCCGGAGGCGCTCGCCGCGGGTCATGCGGAGTTCGTGGTGGTCACCGATGCGCGCCGCAAGGAGCTCTACCGCAGGAGCTACCGGGTGCGCGAGGACGAGCTCGGACCCGTGATCACCCCGCTGGGCGATCCCCGGGTTGGCCCCCCGGAGGACGTTCCCGCGCTGCCGTGCTACGGCTCCGGTGCGGGGCTCTACCCCGATCGGTTGTCGCACGCGGTCCCGGGATTCTCGGACCTGCACCCCTCCGCCGCAGATCTCGCCCGGGCGGCGTGGGCGATCACGAGCCGTGGTCAGGAACTGAGCACCGACACGTCCCCCCTGTACCTGCGCGATTCCGACGCCAAGGTGCCCGCAACCCCCAAGCGGGCCACCCGATGACGGGCCACCCCATGACGGGAGGGCACGCGGCTGCGGTGGGAGCGGCGTCGTCGTTACCGGCGGGCTACGCGCTGCGCCCCATGCAACCTGGGGACCTCGAGGACGTGTACGCGCTGGAGACCGTCCTGTTCCCCGAGGACGCCTGGCCCCGGCACATGTTCCACGAGGAACTGACCCACCCCACGCGGCAGTACTGGGTGCTCACCCGGGACCGGGAGATCGTGGGCTACGCGGGGATGATGAGCATCCCGCCGGTCGCGGATGTGCAGACCATCGCGGTCGCGAAGGACCACGAGGGCAAGGGCCTGGGCAGTGCCCTGCTGCGCGTGCTGCACGAGGCCGCGATCCGCAGCGGCGCCACCGAGATGATGCTCGAGGTGCGGGCGGACAATCCGCGGGCACAAGAGCTGTACCGCCACTTCGGCTATCACCACATCCACACCCGGGCGCACTACTACGGGCCCGGCCACGACGCGCTGATCATGCGCTGCGAACTGGTCCCCGCGAAGGAGCCCACCCGCAGCGCGGACGGAAGGACCATTCATGAACACCGCTGAACCGCTCGTCATGGGCATCGAGTCCTCGTGCGACGAGACGGGTATCGGGATCGTGCGGGGCACTGAGCTGCTCACCAACACGGTGTCCTCGTCCATGGCCGAACACGTGCGCTTCGGCGGGGTGATCCCCGAGATCGCCTCGCGCGCGCACCTCGAGGCGTTCGTCCCCGCGGTGCGTGCTGCGCTCGACGACGCCGGTGTGACCCTGGACCAGCTCGACGCGATCGCCGTGACCTCCGGGCCCGGGCTCGCCGGGGCGCTCATGGTAGGGGTCGCGGCGGCCAAGGCACTCGCGGTGGCCACGGGCAAACCCTTGTACGCGATCAACCACCTCGTGGCCCACGTGGGGGTGGGTCTGCTCGACGACCGCGGTGAGCTGCCCGACGGCCTGGGCGCGCTGCTCGTCTCCGGGGGCCACACCGAGATCCTGGCCGTCCCCGACATCACGAGTGACGTGCGGCTACTGGGCGCCACGATCGACGACGCCGCCGGCGAGGCCTACGACAAGGTCGCCCGCCTGCTCGGACTCTCCTACCCCGGTGGACCGGCGATCGACAAGGCCGCGAAGGACGGCGACCCGACGGCTTTCGCGTTCCCCCGGGGGCTGACGGCGGGCAAGTACATGGGGTCGGCCGAGAATCCCGGTCCGCACCGTTTCGACATGTCCTTCTCCGGCTTGAAGACGGCCGTGGCCCGCGTGGTCGAGGCGTTCGACGCCGCCGGTCAACCCGTCCCCGTGGCGGACGTGGCCGCAAGCTTCCAGGAGTCGGTCGTGGACGTGATCGCGCGCAAGACCGTGCTGGCGTGCACCGAACACGGGATCACCACGCTTCTCATGGGCGGGGGCGTGGCCGCCAATTCCCGGTTGCGGGAGGTCGTGACCGCGCGGTGCGGTGAGCACGGGATTCCCGTGGTGATCCCGCCGCTGTCCCTGTGCACCGACAACGGCGCGATGGTGGCCGCCCTGGGCTCCCGGTTGGTGTCACAGCGCCGTCAGCCCACCGGGATCTCGTTCACCGCGGACCCCGGTCTGCCGGTGTCCACGGTGTCGGTGCCCGCCGCGTAGCCCTGCCGGGCCGTATCCGGATCAGCGTTCCGAGCGGTTGCGCTCCACGATGTCCATGACCACGGCGCGCAGGTCCCCGCCGTTCTCCCGGGCCACGCGCCGTTGGCGCTGATAGCCCACGGCCCCGCTCATCATGGTCTCCACGTGGGCGAGCTCGCGGGTGCAGCCGAGCTCGTCCGCGAGGGGTTCCAGGTCGGTGAGCAGATCCGCGAGGTCCTCCGTGACCAGGCGCTCGCGATTGCGGGTGTCCCGGATCACCACGGCCTCGAGACCGTAGCGCGCGGCGCGCCACTTGTTCTCCTGGTGGTGCCACGGGGGCATCACGGGGATCGTCCCGCCGTCGTTGAGGGAACGGGAGAAGGACTCCACCAGGCACTGCGTCAGTGCGGCGATCGCGCCCACCTCCCGCAGGGTCGAGGGACCGTCGCACACGCGCATCTCCACGGTCCCGAAGCGGGGGACGGGGCGGATGTCCCAGCGGTTCTCGGAGATCTCCTCGATCACGCCGGTCTCGATGAGGTCGTTGACGTAGGACTCGTACTCGCCCCACGTGTCGAAGTGGAAGGGCAGCCCCGCCGTGGACAGCTGCTGGAAGATCAGTGCCCGGTGGGACGCGTACCCCGTGTCCTGGCCGCACCAGTACGGCGAGTTCGCGGACAGCGCGAGCAGGTGGGGGTAGTAGTTGAGCAGGCCCTCCAGGACGGGCAGGGCCTTGTCCCGGTGGTCGATGCCCACGTGCACGTGGGCCCCGAAGATCACCATCTGCCGGCCCCAGTACTGCGCGCGGTCCAGGACCTTGAAGTAGCGTTCCTTGTCCACCACGGGCTGGTCCGCCCACTGGGAGAACGGGTGGGTCCCCGCGCCGAAGATCTCGAGGGACCGAGGATCCGTGATTTCCCGGATCCGGTCCTGGGTGTCCGCGAGCTGGTCCACGGCCTCGCCCACGGTGTCGCACACACCGGTCACCATCTCCACGGTGTTCTGCAGGAACTCGCCCGTGACATGGGGGTGGTCCCCCTCCTCACCGAACTGCGGGTGCTGCGCCACGAGGGCATCAAGGACCTCCTGGCCGCGCGGGGCGAGCTCGCCGCTCTCGCGCTCGACCAGGGCGACCTCCCACTCCACACCCAGGGTGGAACGTTCGGAGCTGTGGAAATCAATCTGCACGGCGTGGTCCTCTCATGGGTGCACCGGGATCGGCGGTCGTGACCTGAACCGGGACGTCGTTGCCGACCACCGGGGTGTCGCGCGCGGTCCGAATACAGGGGTATCAGTGTACGAGGTTTACGGCGAGCACCACGCGCCGTTCCTTCCCCGCCTGCTCGAGTCGCGTCATGACCAGGGTCGCTCGCTGTGTGCCCCGGGGTGCAAGTTGCTTACGCAGTTGCTCGGGGGTCACGTCCGTGCCGCGTTTCTTGATCTCCAGCGTTCCCACGTCCTGCTCCCGCACCCACTTCTTGAGGGTCTTCACGGTGTGGGGCAGCACCTCGCGCACCTCGTACGCGGTGGCCAGCGGGGTGTGCACGAGCGTGTCCGAGCTCAGGTACGCGATCGCGGGATGGATCAGCCGCGCTCCGATGCGCTGCGCGAGATCGGTCACGAGCCCCGCGCGGATCACCGCGCCGTCGGGCTCGTAGAAGTACTGCCCCACCGCGCCCAGCAGATCCCCTTCCGCCGCGGGCGACTCCCACGTCGCGGAGGTCAGTTCGGCCGCCGCCGACGCCGCGGCACCGTCCCGGGATGCGTCACCGCTCCGGCCGTCCCCGGCACCCGGCGCGTCGCCACCCGGCACGAGCGTGTCGTCGGCGGCGCCGGGAAGGCGGGGTGCGCCGTCGTGTCCGAGGATCAGGGCGGCGCGCGCGACGTCCGGGCGGCGCACGGCGTTGAACCACAGCGCGGCCTCCACGACGTCACCGTGCTGTGAGATCCATTGGGCCTCCGCGGCGCGCGGGACGTGCTCGTGGGGGATGCCGGGACCGAGCTTGGCGCCCACGGCGAGCCCCCGGTCCGCGAGGTCCGTGACGAAGGACAGGGGAGGGGAGAAGTCCTCGGGGTCGAACAACCGCCGCGTGCGGCCGTGACCCGAGACCCGGCGCGCGGGGTCCAGCCACACGCCCTGCGCGGGACCGGACTCGAGGGCGTCCAGGTTCAAGGACTGCGCGTCCGCGCATACGACGCGAGCGCGCGGCCAGCCCGTGAGGTTGACGGTCGCCACGGCCGCGGTGACCGGGTCCCGCTCGACCGCGGTGACCGTGCGCTCGAGCGCGGCCAGGGCCAGCGAGTCCGCGCCGATCCCACATCCCAGGTCCACCACGTGCCCGATCCCCGCTTGCGCGAACCGCTGGGCGTGCAGGGCGGCCACCGGCCACCGGGTGGCCTGCTCCACACCGTCGCGCGTGAAGACCATGTGACGGGCGAAGTCCCCGAACTTGGCGTGGGCCTTGGCGCGCAACCGGGACTGGGTGAGGACCGCGGCCACGAGCTCCGGGTCATGGCCCTGTGCTCGCAGGGACTGGGAGAGCGCGAGCGTGGCGTCCGGGTCGTAGGGGCCCAGCGAATCCAGCAGCCGCATCCCCCGCGGGGTCAGCAGCTGGGCGAGGCTGCGGGTCTCGGCGTCGTCGGGGGCGGTGGAGGCGTTCACGCGTCCATCACATCACGGCGCGGGGAAGCCGCGGCGAACGCGCGGGCCGCGACGCCCGTCACAGAGCCATTTACATTACGATCCGCATCCCTAATTAGGTTAGGCTCACCTAGTGGCTGGCCGCCCGTAACAGACGACCCCGCGAGATTGCGAGAAGATCCATGTCCATGAACCGATTGCTCCCCGGTGTGGCGCTGAGTGCCGTGGCGGCGCTGGCCCTCGTGGGGTGCGGTGCCAACGCCCAGAACGCCTCCGACACCCAGGCGTCCTCGGCCACCGTGACCGTCACGGACAACAAGGGCGAGCAGACCGTTCCCGCACCGCCGCAGTCCGTGGTGGCCACCGACAACCGGGTGTTCGAGACGCTCGCGGACTGGGGCGTACAGCTCAAGGCCGCCCCCAAGCAGCTGATCCCGAACGGCATCTCCTATGCGAACGACGACGCCGTGGTGGACCTGGGTTCGCACCGTGAACCGAATCTCGAGGCGATCGCCGGGGTGGACCCGGACCTCGTGATCAACGGGCAGCGCTTCGCGCAGTACTACGACGACATCAAAAAGCTCGTCCCGGACGCCGCCATGCTGGAACTGGATCCGCGCGACGATCAGCCGCTGGACGAGGAACTCAAGCGCCAGACCACGGCCCTGGGTGAGGTCTTCGGCAAGCAGGAGGAAGCCCGCCGACTCACCGACGGGCTCGACCAGGCCGCCCAGCGCGCCAAGGACGCCTACGACGGCCAGTCCACGATGGGCGTGATCGTCTCCGGTGGTGACATCGGGTACGTGGCACCGAGCAAGGGACGCACGATCGGCCCGCTGTTCGACATGGTGGGGCTGCAGCCTGCGCTGAAGGTCGAGGGCTCCGACAACCACCAGGGGGACGACATCTCCGTGGAGGCCATCGCCCAGTCCCGCCCGGAACTGCTCATCGTGCTGGACCGTGACGCGGGCGTGAAGACCTCCGAGGGTGCCAGCCCGGCGTCCGAGGTGATCGAGAAGTCCGAGGCCCTCAAGGACGTCCCCGCGGTGAAGAACGGCAACGTGGTCTACCTGCCCGCGGACACCTACACGAACGAGGGGATCCAGACCTACACCGAGATCCTCGACGACATCGCGGAGAAACTGGGAGGCCGGAGCAACTGATCCCTCCCACCCCGCACGACCACCGACGCCCCGCGGGAGCCTCCCGCGGGGCTTCGGCATGATCCAGGAAGCACACGTGATGGTCTCCACTGCACAACGTCCGACCCGCACGGGGGTGGCCCGGGACTGGAAGTTCTGGCTCGCCCTGCTGGTGGTCCTGGGACTGCTCTGGCTGTCCCTGGTCACGGGGATGGCGGACCTTTCGGACGCCCAGGGTGAACAGTTCCTGGGTCTGACCCGGATTCCCCGCACGGTGGCCCTGGTCCTGGCCGGTGCCGCGATGGCCATGTCCGGGCTGGTCATGCAGTTGCTCACCCAGAACCGGTTCGTGGAACCCACGACCACGGGCACCACCGAGTGGGCCGGGCTGGGGTTGTTGCTCATGATGATCCTGGCCCCGGACGCCGGGTTGAGCGCGCGGATGATCGGCGCGATCGTGGCCGCGTTCGTGGGGACCATGGTGTTCTTCGCGTTCCTGCGCCGGGTTACGCTGCGTTCCTCCCTGATCGTGCCGATCGTGGGGATCATGCTCGGGGCCGTGGTGGGGTCGATCTCCACCTACCTGGCGCTCGTCACGGACCGGTTGCAGAACCTGGGCGTGTGGTTCGCCGGCAGTTTCACGTCCGTGCTGCGCGGCCAGTACGAGACCCTCTGGGTCGTGGCACTCGTGGCGGTGCTCGTGGTCATCACCGCGGACCGGCTCACCGTGGCGGGACTCGGCGAGGACATCGCGACCAACGTGGGATTGAACTACAACCGGATCATCCTGATCGGCACCGGACTCGTGGCCGCGGCCACCGGCGTGGTCACGGTGGTCGTGGGCAATCTGCCGTTCCTGGGGTTGATCGTGCCCAACGTGGTGTCCCTGTTCCGGGGCGACGACCTGCGCTCCAACCTGCCGTGGGTGTGCCTGCTCGGGATCGGCCTGGTCACGGTGTGTGACCTGATCGGGCGCACGATCATCGCGCCGTTCGAGGTCCCCGTGTCCCTGATCCTGGGCATCGTGGGCGCTGCGGTGTTCATCGCCCTGTTGCTGCGAAGCCGGCGCCATGTCTGAGGTGACCGCGCTGCGCCACGACCGGGCGCGCACTGGATCGGGGGCCTTCGTCTCCCCGGCCCACCGCCGCCGCTACTGGATCACCGCGCTGTCCCTGCTCGTGGCGGGACTCGTGTTCTGCGCGGGCATCCTCACGTGGGACAACCCCCTGCCGTTCGGCACCCCGGGGTTCTGGCGGATCGCCGAGTCCCGGGCCACGAGCGTGGTGGTGATCCTGATCGTGGCGGTGAGCCAAGCCATGGCCACGGTCGCGTTCCAGACCGCCGCGAACAACCGGATCATCACGCCGTCGATCATGGGTTTCGAGTCCCTGTACGTGCTCATCCAGACCTCGGCGGTCTACTTCCTGGGTGCGGTGGGGGTCAGTGCGGTGCAGGGGCTGCCGCAGTACGCCCTGCAGGTGAGCCTCATGATCGTGTTCGCGCTGGGGCTCTACAGTTGGCTGCTCTCGGGCAAGTACGCCAACGTGCAGGTGATGCTGCTGATCGGCATCGTCCTGGGCGGCGGGCTCGGCGCGGTGTCCACCTTCATGCAGCGCTTGCTCTCACCGAGCGAGTTCGACGTGCTCAGCGCCCGCTTGTTCGGCTCGGTGGCCAACGCGGATCCCGGGTACTTCCCGCTGGCCGTGCCGCTGTGCGTGGTGGCCACGGTGGCCCTGTACGTGCACTCCCGCACGCTCAATGTCATGGCTATGGGGCGGGACGTGGCCACGAACCTGGGCATGGACCACCGCCGGGAGCTGCTGCTCACCCTGTTCTGGGTGTCCATTCTGATGGCGGTCTCCACGTCCCTGATCGGGCCCATGACGTTCCTGGGGTTCCTCGTGGCGATCCTGGCGTACCAGTTCGCGGACACCCACGACCACCGCTACGTGTTCCCCATGGCCGCGCTGATCGGTTTCGCGGTGCTGTCCGGGGCCTATTTCGTCCTGAAGAACGTCTTCTATGCGGAGGGCGCTGTGTCCATCATCATCGAGCTGGTGGGTGGCAGTGTCTTCCTCTTCGTGATCCTGAGGAGGGGCAGACTGTGATCCAGTTGACCGGACTGGTCAAGGAGTACGGCACGGACTTGGCGATCGGGCCGGTGGATCTGCAGATCCCCGCCGGTGGCGTGACCGCGCTCGTGGGGCCCAACGGCGCGGGGAAGTCCACGCTGTTGACCATGATGGGTCACCTGCTGGGTCCCGAGGCCGGCACCGTGGAGATCGGCGGTCACGACGTGAGCAGGACGCCGCCGCGTGAACTCGCCAAGGTGGTCTCCACGCTGCGCCAGGAGAACCACTTCACCGCGCGGCTCACCGTGCGCCAGCTCGTGGCGCTGGGTCGCTTCCCCTACACGCGTGGGCGGATCACCCGGGACGACGAGCGGATCATCTCCGAGTCGATCGACTTCTTCGACCTGGGACCCCTGCAGAACCGCTACCTGGACCAGCTCTCGGGCGGTCAGCGCCAGCGCGCCTACGTGGCCATGGTGCTGTGCCAGGACACCGAGTACCTCCTGCTGGACGAGCCCCTGAACAACCTGGACATGCGCCACTCGGTGCACATGATGCATCACTTGCGCCGCGTCGCGGACGAGCTCGGACGCACCGTGCTGATCGTTCTGCACGACATCAACTTCGCGAGCCACTACTCGGACTGGATCTGTGCCGTGAAGGACGGTCGCGTGGTGGAGTTCGGCCCGCCCGAGCAGATCATGACGGACGAGACCCTCACGCGCGTGTTCGACACCCCGGTCACGTGCCACGACGGTCCCCACGGGCGGCTCGCGGTCTACTACTGACGCGGCACGGACGGCTCGCCGGCCGCGACTGACGCGGCCGCGGGGACGGCGGCGTCGTACCCGCGGATTGTGCCCAGAGACGAGCGCGGCGGGCGCGCCTTGACCGCGCGCGGCCCGTCTCCCTACAGTGATGATTAGCACTCTCATGGTGAGGGTGCTAAAGGCCAGGCGCTCAATCGGCACCGCGACGACGGTTGGCACGCCAACTGGCCTGTGGCGGACGCGGTCATGGGACCCCATGACACGGCGCGTTCGCACACCGTCTCACACGCCTAGAAGAAAGGGAGAGATCGTGTCGGTCTCCATCAAGCCTCTCGAGGATCGCATCGTGGTTCAGCCGCTGGCCGCTGAACAGACCACCGCTTCCGGTCTGGTCATCCCGGACACCGCCAAGGAGAAGCCGCAGGAAGGCACCGTCCTGGCCGTGGGCCCGGGCCGCGTGGACGACAAGGGCAACCGCATCCCCGTGGACGTCAAGGAGGGTGACGTGGTCATCTTCTCCAAGTACGGCGGGACCGAGGTCAAGTACAACGGCGAGGAGTACCTGGTGCTCCCCGCGCGGGACGTGCTGGCCGTGATCGAGAAGTAATCCCCGCAACGACTTTCGTGCGCGGTGCCCGGACGTTCGCCCGAGAACGGGCCACGGGGGCACCGCGCCGTCATTTCCACACCCTTCTCGTTTCGTAAGGAGCACACATGCCCAAGCAGTTGGTGTTCAACGACGCCGCTCGCAAAGCGCTCGAATCCGGTGTCAACCGACTGGCCGACACCGTCAAGGTCACGCTGGGCCCCCGCGGGCGCAACGTGGTACTGGACAAGAAGTGGGGCGCACCCACCATCACCAACGACGGCGTGACCATCGCCCGTGAGGTGGAGCTCGAGGATCCGTACGAGAACCTCGGCGCCCAGCTGGCCAAGGAAGTGGCCACCAAGACCAATGACGTCGCCGGTGACGGCACCACCACGGCGACCGTCCTCGCGCAGGCCATCGTCAAGGAGGGTCTGCGCAACGTGGCCGCCGGAGCGGCCCCGGGCGACATCAAGCGCGGCGTGGAAGCGGCCGTGGCCACCGTGGCCCAGCGTTTGCTCGACAACGCCCGCCCCGTGGAGGGCAAGGACGTGGCCCACGTGGCCGCGATCTCCGCGCAGTCCATGGAGATCGGCGAACTGATCGCCCGCGCCTTCGAGACCGTGGGCACGGACGGTGTGATCACCATCGAGGACGGTTCCTCCACCGAGGTGGAGCTGGACGTCACCGAGGGCATGCAGTTCGACAAGGGCTACCTGTCCCCGTCCTTCGTCACGGACCCGGAGCGCCAGGAAGCCGTCCTGGACGACACCTTCGTGCTGCTGTTCCAGGGCAAGATCTCCTCGGTCCAGGACCTCATGCCCGTGCTCGAGAAGGTGCTGCAGGCCAAGAAGCCGCTGACCATCATCGCCGAGGACGTCGAGGGCGAGGCCCTGTCCACCCTGGTGGTCAACAAGCTGCGCGGCACGCTCGACGTCGTGGCCCTGAAGGCCCCCGGTTTCGGTGACCGCCGCAAGGCGATCATGCAGGACCTGGCCGTGCTCACGGATGCGACCGTGATCACCCCCGAGCTCGGCATCTCGCTCGAGGGCGTGGACGTGTCCCAGCTGGGCAACGCCCGCCGGATCACCGTGACCAAGAACCAGACCACGCTCGTGGACGGTGCGGGCTCCTCGGAGGCCGTGGCCGAGCGCGTGGCGGAGATCAAGGCGGAGATCGCCCGCACGGACTCCGAGTGGGACCGTGAGAAGCTCCAGGAGCGCCTCGCGCGCCTGGCCGGTGGCATCTCGGTGATCAAGGTCGGTGCCGCGACCGAGGTCGAGCAGAAGGAACGCAAGCACCGCATCGAGGACGCCGTGTCCTCGACCCGCGCGGCCCTCGAGGAGGGCATCGTGGCAGGCGGCGGTTCCGCGCTGGTCCACGCTTCCAAGGCGCTCGACGGCACGGACCTCGGTCTGACCGGGGACGCGGCTACGGCCGTGACCATCGTGCGGCGCGCACTGACCCAGCCCCTGCGCTGGATCGCGGAGAACGCGGGCCAGGACGGCAACGTCGTCGCGGCGCGTGTGGCGGACCTCGAGCCCGGCAACGGCTACAACGCCCTGACGGACGAGTACGAGGACCTGCTCGCCGCGGGCATCATCGACCCCGTCAAGGTCACCCGTTCCGCTCTGCAGAACGCGGCGTCCATCGCCGCGCTCGTGCTCACCACGGAGACCCTCGTGGCGGAGAAGCAGGACGACGAGGACTGAGTCCTCCCGATCCTTCCGGCAATCGCTGAATGGCCGGCGGCCCGCCCCTTTCGGGGGGGTGGGCCGCCGGTCGTCTGTGGTGCTGCGACCGGCGACGGTGCTCGACGTCTGCCCCCGCGCGACCGGGTGGCTCAACTCGCAGGCCGTGCGCGCTGCCCACCCACGGAGACGGGTCGGGGCGGAACCGGGTGCGATGTGATCGGTGCGCCCCGCTGCGTTTAGGCCGACCAGATGCGCATTTCCCCAGCCTTGGATCCCGTTGCCGGTTCATCCCCGCTCCCGGTGGGGCAGCGACCCCGGTGGGCTGCCGGATCCTCCTCCGCGCAACGGGTGCAGCGGTACTCGGGGTTCCGCCCAGAGGTGCAGGGGTTGCGGGCGATCGCGGTGCTGCTCGTGGTCGTCTATCACGTGTTCATGGGCCGGGTGTCCGGTGGTGTGGACATCTTCCTGCTGATCTCGGCGTTCTTCATGACGCTGTCGTTCGTGCGGCGGATCGAGGGCGGCCGACCGTTGGGGCTGGGTCGGTACTGGCTGCACACGTTCAAACGCCTGCTGCCCCTGGCCACGGTGATCATCCTGTTCACCCTGGCGCTCATCTGGTTCGTGTTCCCGCGCACGGACGTCGCGGAGTTCCGGTCCCAGGGCGTGGCCTCGATCCTCTACCTGGAGAACTGGGCGCTCGCGGCGAACGAAGTCAACTACTACGCCGCGGATCATTCGACCGCTTCCCCGTTCCAGCACTTCTGGTCCCTGTCGGTGCAGGGTCAGGTGTTCCTGGTGTGGCCGCTCATTTTCGCCCTCGCGTGGTTCGTCAAACGGCGCACGGGGCGTAACAGCATCCCCGTGCTGGCCGTGTGCTTCGGTCTCGTCTTCGCCGCCTCGCTCGCGTTCTCGGTGGTGACGACGGCGACCCAGCAGGAATTCGCGTACTTCGACACCCGTGCCCGACTGTGGGAGTTCGCGCTGGGGTCGCTTATCGCGCTCGCGATCCCGTACCTGCACCCAGGCCGCGTGCTGCGCGTGGTGCTGGGCTGGCTCGGTTTCGTGAGCATGGTCTCGGTCGGTGTGCTCGTGGACGTGCAGGGCGCGTTCCCGGGATGGATCGCGTTGTGGCCGTTGCTCTCGGCGGCGGCGATCATCGTGGCGGGGCAGTCTGGGTCCCGGATCGGTTTCGACCGGTTCCTCTCGCGGGGCCCCATCGTGCGACTGGGGGATGCCGCGTACGCGCTGTACCTCGTCCACTGGCCGCTGCTCATCACCTACCTGGTGCTCCGTGAGCGCCCCGAAGCGGGGCCCCGGTCCGGTGTGGCACTCGTGGTGCTCTCGGTCGTACTGGCACTGCTGTTGACCCGGTGGATCGAGACCCCGTTGAAGCGGTGGGCGTGGCCCGAGGCCCGGACATGGCGCATGGGCCTCGTGATCGTGGTGTGCGTGGGGCTGGTCACCGCGACCGCCGCGAGTTGGGCCGCCATCGACCGGCACCGCGAGGCACAACTCGAGGCGCAGGCGGAACGGAACAACCCGGGGGCGCGCGTGCTCGACCCAGCGTTCGAGTTCACGGGGGACCCGAACGCCCCCGTCCTGCCACAGTCCATGGGGGACCAGTGGGTGGGACTGCCGCAGGAGTGCAGCGGGCTCTACCGCAGCCTCAACGCCACGGCCCAGGGGTTCTGCCGCCAGACGCCGGAGGTGCGGGACCCGGACACGGTCGTGGCCGTGGTGGGCAACTCCCACATGGAGCAGTACATGGGCGCGCTGATCCCCGTGGCGGAAGAGGAGAACTGGCAGTTGATCTTCGTGCTGCAACCGGGGTGCGGCTTCGGTGTGGAGGGCCAGTCCGCGGCGTGCCGTGAGGGCAACGAGGCCGCCCTGGAGTACCTCAAGGCCATGCAACCGGACGTGGTGGTCACCACGTCCACACGGTCCGAACTCATGTCCGGGGAGGACGAGCACGTGGTGACCGGTCTCGAACAGATCGTCCTGGAGCTCACAGCCGACGACATCACTGTCGTGGGGTTCCAGGACAACCCCCGGCTGGACTTCGACCCGACCCGGTGCGCGCAGGAACGCAGCTCCGACGACCCGTTGTGCTCGGTCTCGAGCAACGACGTGCTCGGGGACCACAACCCCGCCGAGGCGCTCGAGACCATCCCCGGGTCCGTGGGAGTGGACCCCACGCCGCTGGTCTGCCCGCGGGGCGAGTGCGTCCCGGTGATCGGCAACGTGGCGGTGTGGTTGGACTCCCACCACCTCACGTGGGACTACACGCGCAGCATGGCCCCGCTGTTGCACGACACCCTGGTCCGCGCGGTCCAGGTCACACCGGGGGTGGACACGGAGTGAGCCCTCGGCGGGCGCCGTAGACTGGTGGGGACATTCTCGCGTGAAAGGGATTATTCGTGTCTGAACCCGTGCCCACGGCCCTCATGGACGACCCGTTCGGCTTCACCGGACTGACCTACGACGACGTGCTGTTGCTGCCCGGCAACACGGACGTGATCCCGTCGGAGGCCTCCACGACCACGCGCCTGTCGCGCCGGATCACGCTGCAGGCCCCCGTGCTCTCCGCAGCCATGGACACCGTGACCGAGTCCTCCATGGCCATCTCCATGGCCCGCCAGGGCGGGATCGGCGTGATCCACCGCAACCTGTCCATCCAGGACCAGGCGGATCACGTGGACCGCGTCAAGCGCAGCGAGTCCGGGATGATCACCAACCCGGTCACGGTATCCCCGGAAGCCACGCTCGCGGAACTGGACCGGTTGTGCGGCTACTACAAGGTCTCCGGTCTGCCCGTGGTGGACGAGTCCCAGAAGCTGCTCGGGATCATCACCAACCGGGACACCCGCTACCTGCCCGAGAGCGATTTCGAGACTCGGCTCGTGCGGGACGTGATGACCCCCATGCCGCTGGTCACCGGCAAGGTGGGGATGAGCAAGGACGAGGCGCACGCGCTGCTCGCGAAGCACAAGATCGAGAAGCTGCCGCTCGTGGACGACCAGGACCGGCTGACCGGGCTGATCACGGTCAAGGACTTCACCAAGGCCGAGCAGTACCCGCTGGCCACCAAGGACGACGAGGGCCGGCTGCGCGTGGGCGCGGCCGTGGGCTTCTTCGGCGACGGCTACGAGCGCGCCATGGCGCTCGTGGAGGCCGGGGTGGACGCCCTGTTCATCGACACCGCCAACGGTCACTCCCAGGGCGTGCTGGACATGATCGCCCGGCTCAAGAAGGACTCCGCCGCCGCCCACGTGGACATCATCGGCGGGCAGGCCGCGACCCGCGCGGGCGCCCAGGCGATCGTGGATGCCGGCGCGGACGCCGTGAAGGTGGGTGTGGGCCCGGGTTCCATCTGCACGACCCGCGTGATCGCGGGCGTGGGCGTCCCGCAGATCACCGCGATCAACGAGGCCGCCCAGGTCACCATCCCCGCGGGCGTGCCACTGATCGCCGACGGCGGGCTGCAGTTCTCCGGGGACATCGGCAAGGCCCTCGTGGCCGGTGCGGACTCCGTGATGCTCGGCTCCCTGCTGGCCGGTTGCGACGAGTCCCCCGGAGAACTCGTGTTCGTGGGCGGCAAGCAGTTCAAGGCGTACCGCGGTATGGGCTCGCTCGGGGCCATGCAGTCGCGCGGCAAGAACACGTCCTACTCCAAGGACCGCTACTTCCAGGCGGACGTGGCCGACGACGAGAAGCTCATCCCCGAGGGCATCGAGGGCCAGGTGCCCTATCGCGGGCCGCTCGCGTCCGTGCTGCACCAGTTGGACGGTGGGCTGCGCCAGACCATGTTCTACGTGGGCGCGCACAGCATCGAGGAGCTCAAGCACAAGGGGCGGTTCGTGCGGATCACGCCGGCCGGGCTCAAGGAGTCCCACCCGCACGACATCACCATGACGGTGGAAGCCCCCAACTACAAGCGCTGATCGCGCCAGCCCCCGCGCTCTCCGCGCGGTGAAAGGATCCCTCGTGAGTTACGACATCGAAATAGGGCGCTCCAAGCGGGCACGCCGCACGTTCAGCCTGGACGAGATCGCCCTGGTGCCCTCCCGACGCACGCGCGACCCGCAGGACGTGAGCACCTCGTGGCAGATCGACGCCTACAACTTCGACATCCCCGTGGTGGGTGCGCCCATGGACTCCGTGATGTCCCCGGCCACGGTGATCGCCCTGGGCCGCTGCGGCGGTCTGGGTGTGCTGGACCTCGAGGGCCTGTGGACCCGCTACGAGGACCCGCAGCCCGTCCTGGACGAGATCGCGGACCTCAGCTCTGAAAACCTGCCGCAGTCCACGCGGCGGATGCAGGAGCTGTACTCCGCCCCGATCCAGCCCGAGTTGATCAAGGCCCGGTTGGCCGAGATCCGCGAGTCCGGGGTGATCGTCTCCGGCTCCCTGTCCCCGCAGCGCGTCGTGGAGCACTACCGCACCGTGCTCGAGGCGGGCGTGGACCTGTTCGTGATCCGCGGCACCACGGTCTCCGCCGAGCACGTCTCGCGCACCCAGGAGCCCCTGGACCTCAAGAAGTTCATCTATGACCTGGACGTTCCCGTGATCGTGGGCGGCGCCGCGGGCTACACCCCGGCCCTGCACCTCATGCGCACGGGTGCGGCGGGCGTGCTCGTGGGCTTCGGGGGCGGCGCGTCCCTGCGCACCGAATCCATCCTGGGCATCCACGCGGCCATGGCCTCGGCCATCTCCGACGTCGCCGCGGCCCGCCGCGACTACCTCGACGAGTCGGGCGGTCGGTACGTCCACGTGATCGCCGACGGCGGTCTGGGCACCTCGGGTGACATCGTCAAGGCCATCGCCATGGGCGCCGACGCCGTGATGCTCGGGACCCTGCTGGCCCGCGCGGAGGAGGCCCCGGGTCAGGGCTGGCTGTGGGGTCCCGAGGCCCACAACCCGCACTCACCGCGCGGTGTGCGCACCCACGTGGGGACCGTGGGTCCTCTGGGCGAGCTGCTCAACGGGCCCTCACGCCACGTGGACGGCTCCTCTAACGTGATCGGTGCCCTGCGCCGGGCCATGTCCACCACCGGCTACTCCGAGCTCAAGGAGTTCCAACGCGCGGACGTGGTGATCCGCAGCTGATCCCCCCGCGCCGGGCCGCGGGTACGCCCGCGCTTCCGGCCCGGAAACCGGCGGCCGTTACGGACCCGTGACCCGTGGCCGTCCCGTGATCGGGGCTGCCCGTACCCCCGCTGATTTGGGAAACGTCCAGCCCGGAGCACTAGGGTTGAGGGGTGCTCAAGACCGCCCTGCGCCCCCGCTCCCTGGCTTTCCTGGCGGTCGCGCTGATCGTGGCGGCACTGTTCGTGGTGTTGAGCATGTGGCAGTTGAACGCTTCCCTGCAGTCTTCCACGGTGGTGGATCCCGCCAAGGACCGGGTCTCGACCCTGGAAGACGTGGTCTCCCCGGGGGAGGCCACGACCGCTCAGCAAGCCGATCACATGGTATCCGCGGTCGGGCGCTACGTCCCCGATTCCACGGTGCTGGTCCCGGGACGGTTGCAGGACGGCAACCCTGGGTACTGGGTGGTCACCCAACTCGCGATCCCCGATTCGCAACAGCGCTGGGACGCCGCCGATAACGACGTCTCGATCGCGGTGGCCCGGGGCTGGGTCGCTTCCGCCGACCGGGTGCCGCGAGCGCCGTCGGACGAGATCCGGGTGATCGGCAGACTCCTGCCCACGGACTCCCCGCTACCGAGCGAGAACGCGCCGGCCGGGCAGGTCGCTTCCGTGGCGTCCGCGCAGCTGAGCAATCTGTGGGACGCGCCCCTGTACTCGGGGTACGTGGCCGCGTTCGCGGAGAACCCCGCGGCGGAACCGGCGCCCGTGACCCGGGAGGGTACGCTCGCGGTGTCGGCCGGGCTCATGGGGGAGGGGCTGGAACCCCTGCAGATCCAGCAGCAACCCGCGGACACCTCCGTGCACGCACTGAACCTGTTCTACGCGATCGAGTGGGTCGTGTTCGCGGGCTTCGCGTTCTTCATGTGGTGGCGTTTCGTGCGGGACGACTACCTGCGCCGGCAGGACCCCGAGAAGTACTTCTACTTCGACGGCGACTACTTCTGGGACGAGGCCGAGCAGTCCTACTACTACTGGGACGCCCAGGACCAGTGCTACTACTACTTCGACGACCAACCCGCGGTGCGCACGGAATCGCGCACCCCGCCCACGAGTTCCACCCCGCGATCCCACGGAGCCAGTCATGAGTGATCACACGCCGCAGCCCGATTCCCAGCCCCGCCCGGTGCGCCGCACCGACGGCGTGCGGGTCACCGCGCCCGAGGACGCGAGCCCCGAGCGCGCGACCGTCCCGGACAGCGTGCGCGCCAAGGCCGCCGCGCTGAAACCACGACGGCGCTTCGGCGGGACCGAGGCGCAGATCCGCGGCGCGCTGACCTTCTACAAGGTGTGCGCGTGGATCTCGGGTACCTTCCTGCTGCTGCTCGTCGCGGAGATGATCACCCGCTACGGCTTCGGCTACGACCTGATCGCGGGCGGCACGGACAAGGCCACGGGGCAGAGCGTGGCCCTGGGTTGGCAGGACCTCGAGCTCGAGAACCTGGCCGGGGGCGTGAACATCTCCACGTGGATCCTGATCATCCACGGTTGGTTCTACGTGATCTACCTGCTCTCATGCCTGCGCGTGTGGTCGCTCATGCGCTGGCCGTTCGCGCAGCTGGTCGTGATGGCCCTGGGCGGTGTGGTGCCGTTCCTCTCGTTCATCGTGGAACGCAAGATCCACCGCTCCACGGAGGCCGAACTCGTGGCCAATCCGCGCGCCGCCCGGCGCTACTGAGACCGGGCGAGGGTGTCCGAGCGGTGTTCTAGACTTGTCCGCGTGAGTGAATCCCCTGACACCCTGAGCGAACTGGAGCAACGTCCGGTACTCGTGGTCGACTACGGCGCGCAGTACGCGCAGCTGATCGCCCGCCGGGTACGCGAGGCGAACGTCTACTCCGAGATCGTCCCGCACACCTGGTCCACCGAGAAGATCCTGCAGCGCAACCCCGCCGCGCTGATCCTCTCCGGCGGCCCGGCGTCCGTGTACGCGCCCGGTGCGCCGCAACGGGACGCCGAACTGTTCGAAGCCGGCGTGCCCGTGCTGGGGATCTGCTACGGCTTTCAGATCATGGCCAACGCCCTGGGCGGGACCGTTGAGCGCACGGGTGTGCGCGAGTACGGGGCCACCGCCGCCTCGACCTCCGGGGACGGCGTGGGCACCATCCTGGACGGCACCCCGGACGTGCAGACAGTGTGGATGAGTCACGGTGACTCGGTCACCGCCGCACCCGAGGGTTTCACGACCCTGGCCACTACGGAGGGCGTCCCGGTGGCGGCCTTCGAGAACCGCGAGCGTAGGCTCTACGGCGTGCAGTGGCACCCCGAGGTCAAGCACTCCGCGTACGGGCAGAAGATCCTGGAGAACTTCCTCTTCGAGGGGGCCCAGCTCACGCCCACGTGGTCCACGGGCAACATCATCGAGGAGCAGGTGGCCGCGATCCGCGCCCAGGTGGGTGACGGCAAGGCCCTGTGCGGGCTCTCCGGCGGGGTGGACTCCGCGGTGGCTGCAGCCCTCGTGCAGCGCGCGATCGGGGACCGTCTCACGTGCGTGCTGGTAGATCACGGTCTGATGCGCCAGGACGAGGTCGCGCAGGTCGAGAAGGACTACGTGGCCACCACGGGCATCAAGCTCCACGTGGCCCGCGAGCAGGACCGCTTCCTCGCCGCGCTCAAGGGTGTCACCGACCCCGAGACCAAGCGCAAGAACATCGGCCGGGAATTCATTCGCGCGTTCGAGGCCGCCGAGCAAAAGGTGCTCAGCGACGAGGCCCAGGACGGCCAGCCCGTCCGGTTCCTCGTGCAGGGCACGCTGTACCCGGACGTCGTGGAATCCGGCGGCGGTGAGGGTGCCGCCAACATCAAGAGCCATCACAACGTGGGCGGGCTGCCCGAGGACCTGCAGTTCGAACTCGTGGAACCGCTGCGCGCCCTGTTCAAGGACGAGGTCCGCGCCGTGGGCCGCGAACTGGGACTGCCCGAGAACATCGTGGGCCGCCAGCCGTTCCCCGGTCCGGGTCTGGGGATCCGGATCATCGGTGAGGTCACCGAGGAGCGCCTGGACATCCTACGCCGCGCGGACGCGATCGCCCGCGAGGAGCTCACGCGCGCCGGTCTCGACGACGACGTGTGGCAGATGCCCGTGGTGCTGCTCGCGGATGTGCACTCGGTGGGCGTCCAGGGGGACGGTCGCACGTACGGCCACCCCGTGGTGCTGCGCCCGGTCAGCTCCGAGGACGCCATGACCGCTGACTGGTCCCGCTTGCCCTCCGAGCTGCTCGCCCGGATGTCCAACCGCATCACCAACGAGGTCGAGGAGATCAATCGGGTGGTCCTGGACGTCACGTCCAAGCCGCCGGGAACCATCGAGTGGGAGTGAACCCCACCGCGTAGAGAGCCATCGTCAGTTGCGGTGCGCCGGTCCGCCCCCATCCCCCGTGGTGAGCAGACCGGCGCACTCGTGAGTAGGAGCACCATGTCGACACCCGCCCCGGACCGTTCCCGAACAACCCCCCAGGACACGGGCGCCACGGGCGAGCGCGAACACCCCCGCGTGTCCCTGCGTTCCTGGACCCAACAGATGGACGCCTACACGGGCCCGGACACCCTGCTGGACTTCAACCAGGTGGACAACGTCTGCATCGATCTCACCGAGGCCAACTCCTCGGGGCAGGCACAGTTGCTCATGGGCCGTCCCACCCGGCTGTCCACGATGATCCACCAGGACAGCCCCGCGTACGAGCGCGCCGTGCGCTCGGCCCGGGCGCTGCGCACCAAGGTCCACGAGCTGTCGGTGATGCACGGTCTGGACGCTTCCTACTTGGCCGCGGGCACGGCGTCGTGGCTCGCCGATCCCGTGGCGGACGGGTTGCGCCGGTTCATCGCCCCGGTCCTGCTCGCCCCGGTCACGGTCAAGTTGCGCCCGGACCACAAGGACTTCGAATTGCACATCGTGGGTCCCGCCCACCTCAACCCGGCACTCGTGCGTCGGCTGCGCGAGGACCACGGCGTGGAACTGGCCACGGCGGAGATGTCCCGGCTCGCGTACGGCACCCGCAAGTTGGACCCCGCGCCCGTGCTGGAGACCCTGCGCCAGCTCGCGGCCCACGTCCCGGGCATGCACGTGGAACACCAGTTGCTGGTCTCCACGTTCGCGGATCTGCACGAACGTCCCGCGGACGAGCACGTGGTCGCGCACACCCAGTTGATCGAGGACCTCGCCCGGCTCAAGAACCCCGAGGTCGGCAAACTGCCAGTCGTGCGCCCCCTGACCGATCAGGCACCCGGTCTCGACGAGCGCGACCCCGCCCAGGAGCTGCTGCTCACGGACCTGGACGCCAATCAGCAGGAGATCGTGGACCTCGCCGAACAGGGTGAGAGCTTCGTGGTCGCTACACCCGTGGGCACCGCCGCGGTGGACACCGTGGTCTCCACGGTCGGCGCACTCGTGCACCGCGGCCGCAGCGTCCTGGTGCTCGGCGAGTCCCGCACCACGCTCGCCGCGTTCAACCGCGCGTGGAACCGCACCGGCCTGGACTCCCTCGTCCTGCCGCTGGGCTCCCACCTGAGCCCGGACGACGTCGCCGAGCGGCTCGTGCGCGCCGTCGCCCGCAACGAACGCGCCGAGCAGCCGCAGCTGGAACAGCACCTGGACGCCCTGCAGCGCAGCCGCGAACAGCTGCGGGTGCACGAGGAATCCCTGCACGCACTGCGTCCCCGCTGGCAGGCCTCGCCCTACGAGGCCATGCAGGCGCTCGCGGAACTGACCGCGCGCACCCCCGGACCGCAGACCGCCGTGCGGTTCCGCCGTTCCGTGCTGGACGCCGTGTCCCACCGCAGCGAGGTGCAGCGTCAGCTCCAGCGCGCCGCGACCCTCGGCGCGTTCGACGCTGCGGCGCTCACGAGCCCGTGGCACGGTGCGCGGCTCGTCAACGACGACGAGGCCCGTGAGGCCCACGACCTCGCCAAGTCCCTGCTGCTCGAACTGACCACCCTCAAGACGGCCATGCGCAACGTCCTGGGGGTCTCGGGGCTGCGCGTGGGCTCGACCATCGGCGAATGGGAGCAACAGCTCGAACTCGTGATCGAGGTCGGGGAGTCGCTCGAGTACCTCACACCGGACATCTACGACCGGCCCGTGACGGACCTGATCGCCGCGACGGCCTCAGCGTCCTGGCGGCGGGACCACGAGATCGAGCTGAGCGGGCTGCAGCGCTCCCGCCTGCGCAAGGCCGCCAAGGAATACCTCCGACCCGGCGTGCACCTCTCGGACCTGCACTCGGCGCTCGTGAAAGTGCAGTCCGAACGGGACAGGTGGCGCCAATGGGCCACCACGCTCGAACAGCCCGCCGTCTCGGACCGTGCCGGGGAGACCCTGCAGATCCATCGCCGGTTCCGAGAGGACCTCGAGGGGCTCGCGATCGCACTCGAGGGCTCCCGCACTGCCGCGCGCCTGGAGACGGCCGGGGTGGACGAACTCCAGGAAATCCTGGACGAACTGATCAACGACGAGGCCCACCTCGCGACCCTGCCCGAACGCACCGTGTTGCTCGACGACCTCCGGGCGCGCGGGCTGGGGGAGTTCCTGCAAGACCTCGAGACCCGCGCGGTACCCGCCGAGCGCGTGGGCGAGGAACTCGACCTCGCGTGGTGGCAGTCCGTGCTCGAGGCCATGATCAGCGGTGATGACTTCGTGGCCATGCCGGACGGTTCCGAGCTGCGCCGCACGGAATCCGTGTTCCGCCGCGCCGATTCCGCCCACATCGCGGCCGCACCGGCGCGACTCGAGTACGCGCTGGCCGAGCGCTGGGCGCGGGACACCAAGCGCAACCCCCGGGAGGCTCGCGCGCTGCGGGACATGCTGCGCAGCGGTCACGTGCGCACCGAGGAGCTGGACCGGGTCCAGCACCTCACGCCGTCGCTCGTGCCCGTGTGGACCGCGAGTCCGCTCGTACTCACCGCCACGCTGGGGGAGGAGCAGTCCGTGGACACCGTGGTGGTCCTGGACGCCGAGTCCACCCCGCTCGCGGCCACGCTGCCCGCGCTCGTGCGGGCGGATCAGGTCATCGCGTTCGGTGACCGCAACGCCGCGGGTCCTCAGCCCTTCACGGTGGCCCCGCACGTCGCGGTCCGGGACACTCCGCAGCCCGTCGCGGACATCGACTCGGCGTACGACGCACTGACCCGCGTGGTGGACTCCCGGTCCCTGACCTCGGTGCGCCGGCCCATGGACCCCCGCTTGTTCGACTACCTCAACGACGCGTTCTACGACGGCACCCTGACCCGCGTGCCGCAGGCCTCGGAACTGACGAGCGTGAGCACGGGGATGTCCGCCGAGTACGTCGTGAACGGCGTGGGCGTGCTCACCGCGGGCAGCGAAGGGGTGCAGGCACCCACCGCAGAGGTCCACCGCACCGTGGACCTGGTCTTCGCCCACGCCGAGCGGCACCCCGAGCGGTCCTTGGCCGTGGTCACCGCGAGTGCGATGCATGCCGCCCGCGTGGCCCAGGCCGTGCAGCGTCGACTGCGGGAGACCGGTGAGTCCGCCGAGTTCTTCGCCCCGGGGCGGGAGTCCTTCCGCGTGGTCGAGTTGCACCGGGCCGCGGGGATCGAGCGGGACACCGTGATCTTCTCGCTCGGCTTCGGGCGCACCACGTCCGGGCGCAGCACCCCGCAGTTGGGTGCACTGTCCGAGCGGGACGGGCGCCAGGCGTTCGTGCGCGGGATGACCCGCTCGCGTCGCCATACGCACATCGTCACGTCCATCCACCCCAAGGACACCGAGCCGCGGCGGCTGCAGAACGGCGCCAGGGACATGTACCACATGCTCGAAATCCTCTTTGGGGAAGACACCACGTCGGAGCGCGCGGTGGCTCCCGCCGAGGACACCGACGCCGCCCCGGATGCTTTGGTCGCTGATCTCGCCCGACGGCTGCGGGGCGCCGGAGCCACGGTCCACACCGGCTACGCCCACATGATCGACATGGCCGCGTACGCGGAGACCGAGTCCTTGTCCGCGGGGGCTGTCACCCAGCGTGCGGCCACGGGCGAGCCCGTACGCATCCCGGTGGCGCTGCGCTCCGACGGGTCCGAGCGCAGCCGCGCGCTGAGCGTGCGCGAACGCTCGCGGCTCATCCCGCAACAGCTCGAACGCGCGGGGTGGAACTACGTGAGCCTGTGGTCCGTGGAGGTCTTCACGGACCCGCAGACCGTGGCCGGTCTCGTCCAGCGCTACCTCGGCCTGGGGCCCGATGCGGGGTCCGGCTCGGAGACCGACGCGCGGAGAGTGAGCGGTTCGTGTGACGACTGATCGCCCGGCGGGCCGTCCTGAGTCCTCGCGGGACGGCTCGGACGCCGGGGACGGGCGCTCGCGGGACGAGGCGGCGCCGAAGGAGGTGGCTCCGGATCCTGCGCGGGGCCCAAGGCCCACGGATGGCGAGGACGCCCCGGGCGCAGCGGTCACCTCGTCCGAGGGCGCCCCGGATGGCGCCACTTCCGCCCAGCCCGGGGGACGACGCCGCCGCGGCCACCGCCGCGCGACGGGCGGAACCGCGCCGGACGCGGAGTGCGCGCTGCGCACCACTGAGTGGGGTGCGGGCTCCGACGAGCTGGGCGGCGACGCCCCGGACCCCCGGGAGGCTGCCGCGGAGAGCGGCCACGCGCAGTGGTTGAAACAGCAGCGCCCGCCCCACTGGGGGTGAACCGGCTGCCGGATGGATCCGGTGGTGATTCCACCCGAGTCCGTATGACCTCGACCCGGGGCAGGGTTTTGCATGATCCCGCGTTCCCTCACGACGACACCAGGACGAGGGACACCCGACCCGTCCCGTCGAGCGTGGCCAGTTCCGCGGCGGTCTCACGGGACGCCGCCAGGACCACGAGCCCGGCATCCCCGTCGGTGCCCGACGCGGAGAGCAGGGACGAGGTGTCGGGGGAGCGTGCGGTCGCGGCCCACAGCACGGTGACCGATTGGGCCACGGCGCGACCGCGCCCGTTCGAGGCATCGTCGGTGTGGTGCACCACGTCCACCACGTCACCCGGTCGGACATGTCGTAGCACCGCGGGATCGCTCACCCGCACCGTCGCAGCGGTGGTCCCCTGGGGCTGACCCGTGAGCACCCCGGGGCCCAGCACGGTGGACGGTGTCACGGGTTGCCCCGCGGTCAGGGCGATCGTGGTGGTCTGCCCCGCGGCGTCGTCGGGACTGCTGAAGGCTGACGCGGGGGTGAGGGCGGACGGGAACTCTGCGACCGTGAGGTCACCAGGCGCAAGGGACTGGCCCGCGGGGATCTCCCGGGCCGCCGTGACCACGGGTGTGGTCTGCGCGCTCGGCGGGGCGAGTCGCAGGATCACGAGCGTCAGGGCCAGGGCACACAGCGCCGCGGCCACGAGGCGGTGGCGGCGCCGCACCGCGGTGCGGACGCGCAAAGCCAGCGGATAGTGCGGACGGGATCGGGAGCGCATACCCGGACGCTAGGCGGGCGGCGGCGTCGTCCCGGAGCGGCGTGGTGGATCGGTGGAGACCGGGGGTGGGCTCAGCGCCGAACGCTCACCCGTGCAGTGCGCTCGCCGCGGTGAGAATCAGGCATGCGCCGGTCTGTCGACCCGGGTCCCGTCGTGCCGGGACGCCGCGCTGGTCCGGTCAGCAGCGGGCCCGGCGGAAGTGACCGTGGGAGCGACGTCGACTCAGGACGCGGAGGTCGACCCGCTCGCGGTCGAGGCGGAGGATGAGCTCGTGCCGCTGCCGGAGGTGGCGGACGCAGCGGTGCCGGAGTCCTTGCCTGCGCCCTTGTCCGCGGCCGGGGTCGCGGTGGCATCCGCCGATCCCGAGGTGCCGGAGGAACTCCCGCTCGAGGAGGAGTCCGAGCGCGAGTCGTTGCGGTAGAAACCGGAACCCTTGAACACCACGCCCACCGAGTTGAACTTCTTCCGCAACCGGCCGCCGCATTCCGGGCACACCGTCAGGGCGTCGTCGGAGAAGGACTGGCGGATGTCGAAAGCATGGCCGCAATCTTTGCAGGCATAGGCGTAAACGGGCACGGGTGTTCCTTCGAGGGGTGAGGGTGGTTTACCGACCTCACATCCTACTCGCCCGTCCAGGGCTGCGGTCACTGCCCGGAGGGCCCCAGGGGCACGACGCCGCGTTCCGTGAGGACGCTGCCGAGCACGGCATCGTGCGCTTCGCGGGGGACGGTCCCCGCCGGCAGCACCTCGTCCGCGTAGCAGCAGGCCATGGCCTCCAGCCGGTGCCGGGTCCCCGTAATGCGCGGCAGGAACCGGTCGTAGTACCCGCCCCCGAAGCCCAGCCGCACACCGGCCTCGTCCACCGCGACCACCGGCACGAGCAACACCCGCACCGCCGTGAACACCTCCGCCCCGTGTCGTTCCCCGGCGGGTTCGAGCAGCCCGGGCAACGCCCCCTGGACCAGAGGGGCATCCGGGTGCCACTGCACCCAGCTCAACTGCCGCAGGGGTTCCACCACGGGCAACCAGACCCGGTGGCCGCGGTGATGCGCCTGCGTGAGCGCGGACAGCAGGGGCGGCTCGTCCGGCAGCGGCAGGAACGCAGCGAGGTCACCCGTCCCGGTCCCGGCGAGGACGCGCGCCAGGTGCTCCGCGAACCCCGTCTCCGCCCGGTGCCGTGCGGCCGCCCCACGACGACGCCGCCGCGCCAGGATCCGTGCGCGCAATCGCGCCTTGTCCTCGGGGACCGGGGATGCGTCCGCGGGGGATGCCGTGGGGTCCATGCGTCGTCGACCGTCCTTCCCTGTTCACCGTTGGGAGTACATTTCCCGAGAATTCTCGCATTCCCGGTATCACACGGGCGTTGGAACGCGGGCGCCCGTGTGCGGTCGTTTACCCTGATCCCATGAGTCGTGAAGAGACCAAGCGCGTACACAAGGCCGTCATCCCCGCCGCGGGGTTGGGCACCCGATTCCTGCCCGCCACCAAGGCCATGCCCAAGGAAATGCTGCCCGTGGTGGACCGCCCGGCCATCCAGTACGTGGTGCAGGAAGCCGTGGACGCCGGCCTGGACGACGTCCTCATGATCACCGGCCGCTCCAAGCGTGCCCTCGAGGACCACTTCGACCGCGTCCCCGCCCTCGAGGCGCAACTGGATGCGTCCGGCAAGAAGGCCCTGTTGGCCGAGGTCGAGCACGCATCGGACCTGGGCGAGATCCACTACCTGCGGCAACAGGACCCCAAGGGGCTGGGACACGCGGTGTTGCGTGCCAAGACCCACGTGGGCGACGACCCGTTCGCGGTGCTGCTGGGCGACGACCTGATCGACGAGAAGGAAGACCTGCTCGCCCGGATGATCCGCGTGCAGGAGCGCACCGGCGGTTCCGTGGTGGCCCTCATGGAGGTGCCCCGCGAGAACATCAGCGCGTACGGCTGCGCAGACGTCACCGCCGTCGAGGGGGAGGACTACGTCCAGGTCAACGGCCTCGTGGAGAAGCCCGCACCGGAGGACGCCCCGTCCAACCTCGCGATCATCGGCCGCTACGTGCTGCACCCGGAGATCTTCGAGATCCTCGAGAACACGGCCCCCGGTCGCGGTGACGAGATCCAGCTCACGGATGCCATGCAGACCATCGCGGACCGCGGGGATGCTGCCCACGGCATGTACGGCGTGGTCTTCAAGGGCCGCCGCTTCGACACCGGGGACAAGCTGTCCTACCTCAAGGCGAACATCGAGCTCGCGTGCGAACGCGAGGACCTCGGTCCGGGCCTGCGCGCCTGGATCAAGGACTACGCCCGCGACCTCGAAGGCTGAGGTCCCCACCTTCGTGAACACGGCTGCCGAATGGCCGGTCACCCTTCAGTGGGCGCAGCTCGTGCTGCGCCCACTGGCCATGAGTGACCGCGGTGAATGGGACCGGGTGCGCTACCGCAATAAGCAGTGGCTCGAACCATGGGAGGCGAGCAACCCCGAGGCGGACGGCGCGGCGCCGTCGTTTCGTGGTTTCGTGCGCTCCATGACCAAGCAGGCGCGGGAGGGGCAGGCCCTGCCGTGGCTGATCACCGAGCAGGACCCCGAGACCCGGCGCCACGAACTCGTGGGGCAACTGACCGTCTCGGGTATCACCCTGGGCTCGTTCCGCTCCGCGACGTTGGGATACTGGGTGGACGGCGCGCAAGCCGGACGCGGGATCGCCCCCATGGCGGTGGCCATGGCCACCGACTACTGCTTCGAGCACCTGCGGTTGCACCGGATGGAGATCAACATCCGCCCGGAGAATGCCAAATCACTGCGGGTCGTGGAGAAACTCGGTTTCCGGGACGAGGGACTGCGGCGGCGGTTCCTGCACATCGCTGGGGACTGGGCGGACCACCGCAGCTTCGCGCTCACCGCGGAGGAAGCACCGGAGGGACTCGTCCGTCGCTTCACGGGGGAGGACCGCGGGATCACGGTCCGGCGCGCGTCCCGCTGACGGCTGCCTCGTGCGGTATCGGCCGGCGTCATGACAACATCGATTTACATTGATGTGAGCAACACGCGCCCCCGTTCCAAGGGATCACCATGCAGTGACCTACCCTGAAACGGTGGGATTGTCCTGGGTGAGCAGTTCGGCCGTGTTGGCCGTTATCATCGTGCTGTGCGTCGTGTGGTTCGCGCCGCGCGTGGCTCGGCGCACCAACGCTCCCGTACGTGCCCAGATGGAGGCCCCGGATCTGCAGACCGAAGCCGTGATCCACAGGCGGGAGCGCGTGGGCGCGGAGTCCACTACAGTGCACACAGTAGCCTCATCACACGTCCACGAACGGGAGACGACAGCCATGGAGACAACGGCACCCGCGCCGGCCGCGACCACAGTCCAGCGCGGTTCCCTGGCGGGGTTGCGGATCAAGTGGGACCGCACGATCATCTTCCTCACCGGTGTGCTGTTGCTCGTCGCCGCCGTGATGAGTGCCCTCGCGGCACCGTTGACCGCCGTGTCCTGGGCCGTGCCCGTGGTTCTGTTCCTGCTGGGTGCGGGTTGCGTGGCCGGTCTGCGCTACCTCGCCGTCACCGACCGTGAACAGCGCGCCGCCGCCCGTCCCGTCACCGCGGACGTCGCTCCCGTGCAGTACGCGATCTTCGACAACGAGGACGAGGACCGCCAGGAAGCCGCTCAGCACGACCGCGAGCTGCACGCGTCCCTGGATCTGCCCGTGGACGGTGAACAGCCCGCCACCGGAACCGCCGAACGTCCCGCGGAACCCGCCTACACGGTCGCCGAACTGCGCGCCGAGGCCCTCAAGGTCGCTCGCAGCACCGCATCGGCCGGGTCGAGCGCTGCCACATGGCAGCCGGTCCCCGTACCCAAGCCCCTGTACACGCAGGCGCCCGTGGTAGAGCGCAGCGAGCCGGAACCCCTCCGGGTGCCCGAGCGCCCGGCTGCGCGTTCCACGTCCCTCAAGGAAGCCGTGCGCGCCAGCGAGCAGGAACCCGCGGCGCTGAACCTCGACGACGTGTTGAAGCGACGTCGGGCCTGAGAGCTCTGCAGAACATTCGTTGACAGCAACGCGCCGCGGCACCCGACCAGGGCCGCGGCGCGTTCCACACAGGGAGCACCATGGTCACCCAACAGGTCGAGATCGAACGCAAGTACGATGTCGCGGGGCAGCGCACCCCCAGGCTCAAGCTGCACAAGCTCAAGAACTTCACCGTGGGTGATCCCGTGGAGCACGAGATGAGCGCCACGTACTACGACACCGCCGATCTCGCGCTCGCGCACGCGAAGGTGGCCGTGCGGCGTCGTACGGGCGGCAGCGACGACGGCTGGCACGTCAAGTACCAGGCTGGGCAGGTGCGCGGGGAACTGCACTACGAGCCGCTGAAGACCTCGGCGCAGCGGATCCCCGCGGCGCTGCGCAAGGTCCTCACGGGCCTGACCCTGGGTGAGGAGCTCACCCCGGTCGCGACCATCAACACCCACCGCACGGTGTACCCGGTGCTCGGCGAGGACGGGCAGTACGCGGAGCTGTGCCTGGACGAGGTCAGCGCGCGCGACGAGCGCGGCGGGGTCACGCGCGAGTGGTCCGAGTGCGAGGTCGAGCTCACGCGCGACGACCTCACCCAGAAGCAAGCCCGCACGGTGTTCGAGGCCGTGGAGGCCGTGCTGTACGCGGCGGGGGCGGCGCCGTCCTCGTCGGTCGCGAAGATCGCCCGGGCCCTGGGCCAGGACGGCGGGGACTCGGTGCGGGTCGTCGCCCCCGAGCACGCCGCACAAGCCGGTGCGCCCAACGACGCCGCCCTCCCGGAGCGCGCAGGTTCCGGTGCCGTCGATGCTGCGTCCTCGGACGGGGCCGAGGGCGCGGGCGGAGCCGACGGTGTGAAGGGCTCCGAGAAGAAGTCGGGCAAGAAGGCCAAGGCGGAGAAGTCCGGGAAGAAGTCGAAGAAAAAGACCGAGAAGAAACCGGGGAAGTCCTCGGACAAGGACTCTCAGGTCCCCGCTGCGGCGGAGCCGGAGCCCGAAACGGAGTCCGAGCCGACCGGAGCGGACGTTCTCGCGGCGATGCTCGCCCGCCTGACCGAGGAGCTGCAGCGGTGGGACTTCGCCGTGCGGATCGACGCCCCGGACTCGGTGCACCAGTTGCGGGTGCGCTCGCGGGCGTTGCGGGCCGTACTGCAGGCCGCGCGTGGGTTCGTGACCGAGGACGTCGTCGCGGATCTTGAACAGCGCCTCAAGGGTGTTGCCAGGGTCCTGGGTGATGCCCGCGATCAAGAGGTCGCCCGTCAGCGACTCGACGTGTTGCTCGAGGCCCAGCCCTCCGGCGTGGTGACGGAGCAGGCCAAGCAGGAACTGCGTGCCGCGGCCGACCAGCTCGGCGTGGTGGCGGGCCGCACCGTGCGCCGGGAACTCGACGGTGCCGCCTACCTGCAACTCGTGCGGGACCTGCGAGTGCTCGCGGCGGGCCAGGACATCACCGAGGACGCGGCGCAACTTTCGGCCAAGGACTTCGCCAAGACCGTGCTGGGTGCCGCGTTGAACCGTGTGCTCGTCTCCGCCAACGCCAAGGTCCCGGACGCCGATGTGGCCACCGACGTCAGCGACATGGCTGTCGAAGTGGGTCGACGCATCACCCTCCCGGGTCTGGACGCAATGCAGACCGCCGCGGCGTTCGACGTGGTCCACGAGACCCGCAAGGCCGCCAAGTCCGCGCGGTACGTGTCCGAGGCACTGGGGCACGCCCACGCCACGGCGGGCAAGAAGCGGGTCCGTGCGGCCGCGGTGGCCAAGGACTACCAGGACGATCTGGGCGTGATCACGGACACCGCCGTCATGGAGGAGTGGTTGGCCCGGGCCAGCCGGTCCTTCCAGCGCACGGGCAAGGACCGCTACGCGGTGGGCCTGCTGCACGGGATGGAGTTGTCCAACCTGCGGGACGGGATGCTCGAGGCGCCGGAGATCCTCGAGGATCTGGTGGAGGACCTGTGCGAGGTACTGCCGTCGGAGGACTGACGAGCACCGCCCCGCCCCTGGGGTGGTTCCCAGGGGCAGGGCGGTGCTGTCGCGCGGTTGCGGGCCCGTGATGTCGGGCACTGCATTCGTGGCGGGGCCGTCTCGCCTCAGCGCCCGCCCGGTCAACGCGGAGCGGCTGGTCCCGGGGTGCGAACGGCGTGCATCACTCGGATCCCGGAGCGCTCTTTCAGGCCCGGTGGCGCGGCGCCGGGCGGCCACCGCGTCGGCCTCTGCGCGGCGGGCGGGCCGCGGTCTGCGTGGCTGCCGACGCCTGCGAGGTCTCCCGGGTTCGCGGGGACTCAGAGGCGGCACTGTCCGTCACGGTCCCCGGCTGACGAGGGGATTCTGCGGGGCGGTCCGAGGCGCCCACTGCCGCCTGCGACTCGGTGGCGGTGGCCTCGACCGTGGAGATCTCGCCCGTGCTCAGGTCCACGCGGGTGGCCAGGGGCTTTTCCTCCACGAACAGCAGCAGCACGAACGCGAGCACCGCGAGCGGGATCATGAACAGGAAGATGGGCAGCAGGGCGTCGTTGTAGGACTGGATCACCGGGTCGCGGAACATGGCCGGCAGCCCGTGCACGCTCTGCGGGGTGAAGGAGTTGGCGTCCATCGCCCCGGCGGACTTGCCCGGGATCTTGGGCAGGTTCTCCGCCAGCAGGTCCTTCAGCCGGGAGATGAACAGCGAGCCCACCACGGCGGAGCCCACGGTGGCTCCCACCTGGCGGAAGAAGTTGCTGGAGGCGGTGGCGGTGCCCACGATCCGGTTGGGCACCGAGTTCTGCACGATGAGCACCAGGATCTGCATGCTCAGCCCGATGCCCGCGCCGAACACGGCGAGGAACACGCACATCCGCACGGTGGAGTCCGAGACCTCCAGGGTGGACAGCAGCCACAGGCCGATGCCCATGATCACCATGCCCACCAGGGGGAACAGCTTGTACCGGCCCGTGCGGGAGACGATCTGGCCCGAGACGATCGAGGTGATCAGCAGGGACGCCATCATGGGGGTCATGAGCAGACCGGCCTGGGTGGCGTCCACGCCCCTGACCATCTGGATGTAGGTGGGCATGTAGCCGATCGCGCCGAACATGGCCACGCCCACCGCGAGCCCGGACACGGTGGTCAGGGTGAAGTTGCGGTCCTTGAACAGGGACAGGGGGATCACGGGGCTGCTCGCGCGGGTCTCGGCGATCACGAAGGCGATGGCCCCGGCCAGGGTGGTGGCGCACAGCAGCAGGATCTGCGGGGAGTTCCAGTCGTACTGGGTCCCGCCCCACGTGCACACCAGGATCAGGCACGTGGTGGCACCGGCCAGCAGGATCATGCCCAAATAGTCGATGCGTTCGCGCTCCTCACGGGGCCGCCGGGGCAGCTTGAGGAACACGGCCACCGCGATGATGGCCAGGATGCCGAGTGGGATGTTGAAGGAAAACGCCCAGCGCCAGCCGGGGCCCTCCGTGATCCAGCCGCCCAGCAGCGGCCCGGCCACCGAGGACACGGCGAACACGGCGCCCATCACGCCCATGTACTTGCCGCGCTCACGGGCGGGGACCACGTCCGCGATGGAGGTCTGGGCGAGGATCATCAGACCACCGCCGCCCAGGCCCTGCACCACGCGGGCGGTGATGAGCCAGCTCATGGTCCCGGCCGCCGCACCCAGGGCGGAGCCCGCGATGAACAGCACGATGGCCGCGATCAGCACGGGCTTGCGGCCGAGGAGATCGGAGATGCGGCCGTAGACCGGCATCATCACGGTGGACGCCAGGATGAAGCCGGTGATGACCCAGCTCATGTGGTCCACACCGCCGAGGTCCCCCACGATGGTGGGCAGGGCGGTGGAGAGGATGGTCTGCCCGAGGGACGCGAGCAGCATGACGACCATGAGGCTCGCGAACAGCAGTCCGAGGTGGGGTGGTTTCTCGTCCACAGGAGGGCTGGATGCAGCCCGGGTGGCGGTGGCGGTCATGAGATCTCCTTGAGAGCGGTGCGGAAGACGCCGATGGCGTGGTCGAGCGCGCGCTGGATGGCGGCGTCGTCGGGTGTGGTGGCCAGATGCGTGTTGGTACGGAACACGAACTTGATGACCGAGCCGGCCAGCAGGACGAACGCGTGGGTCGTCTCCTCCGAGCGGGGAGGGGTGTCGCGCGCGGAGTGTTCGGTGACCGTGGAGACCACGAGGTTCTCCACCGCGGTGATGTGCATCCCAATGCGCCGTTTGAGTTCGGGGTGGGCGCACACCAGTTCACGACGGCGCGTGGCCAGTTCCGGGGGTCCTGTGGCGTCCCGGAGGACGTCTACGAACAGGCGCACGGTGCGAGCGAACTCGTCCCCGGCGTCAGGATCCGTATAGCGCTCGCGAGCGGCCTCGGACAGTCGCGGCGGGGTGAGCCCCAGCATCGCGTCCTCCTTGGACGAGTAGTAGTTGAAGAACGTCCTGCGGGAGACCCCGGCACGTTCGGCGATCGCTTCCACGGCGGTGTCGGCGTAATTCCCCGACGTCGCGAGCTCCAGCGCGGCGCGATGGATCTCCGCGAGGGTGCGAACACGGTGGCGTTCACGCAGGGAGAGATGGGATTCAGGCACGACGAAAATCCTATGCACGAGTGTAAACTTGCACAAGTGCAACGAGTGCACGGGTGAAGTGAGTTCCGCCACGACGTGCGGGGTGTGACCGGCAGCCACCCCGGGTCCTTTAAGACGCATGCGATGCCCACCCGGGCCCTCTCGGACGCACCCGGTACCCACCCGCCCGCCCGCTCCTGACCGCCGCGGCAGCCGGGCTGCACAACACCTGAGGCCCGAAAATGCACGGATTCTCGAATCCACGTGTTGTTCCGGGACACAGATGTTGGGGGCCGGATGGATGGCCGGGTCGATACAGTGGGGCGGTGACAGTTCCCCTCCTCGCCTGTGTGGGCCCGGCCCAGCACGGTGTACGCATGCATGCCGAGGCACTCGCGCGGCACACCCTGGAAGCCCGATCGGTGTCCGGCACGGTCGACGAACTCCTGCCCGGCCTGCTCCGCGACGACGCCCCCGTGCACCTGCACTTCACCGACCGCGTGTTCGGCGATTCCACCACGGCCGCCGCGGACACGATCGCCCGGTTGGCTCGGGTCCGGCCCGTCTCGGTGACCCTGCACGACATTCCCCAGCCGTCGGACGGCCACGCCTTCGAGGCGCGACGTGCCGCCTATGCGCGCGTCGCGGACCTCGCGCGCACCGTGATCGTGAGCAGCGCGTCGGAACGTCGCCAGCTCGAGCGGTTCGTCGCAGCCGATGTCACCGCCGTTTTCGTGGACCCGCTGCCCATCGATCCGCCGGAGCCGGGGGAGTGGGCGGCCGCGCGACGTCACCCGGCGAACGGCACTCCGAGCGTGGCGATGCTCGGCTTCCTGTATCCGGGCAAGGGCCACGACCGTGTGGTCGCGGCCCTCGAAGGTGTGCTCACCCCGGTTGACGTCGTGGCGCTGGGCCGCCCCTCGGACGGTCACGACGACCTCGTCCCGGCCCTGGACGCCGCGGCCCGTGCGCTCGGGCATTCGTTCAGCGCCACGGGATTCCTGCCCGACGCCGCCCTGACCCGCGCCGCGCAAGAGATCACGGTCCCGGTGGTTGCACCGTCCCACGTGTCGGCCTCCGGATCGGTGGGCCGGTGGATCGCGAGCGGGCGCAAACCCCTCGTGACGCCCCACCCGTTCTTCGAGGAACTCGCGGCGCGGGCCCCATGGGCGCTTACGCTCACCGATGACCTCCCGACGGCGCTTGCTCGCGCACTGGAGGATCCCGCCGCCACGTGGATCGATCCCGCCGCGTGGGATGTAGCTCAGGTCCCCGGCACGGCTGCTGCCGCCGCAATGCAATGGGAGCGGATCACAGGGGATCGACTCACACCTCGGCGAGGTGCGCTGTGAGCGCGCCGTCGATGAGCGTCATCGTCCCGTACTTCGAGAACCAGCGCGGCCTGGACCGTCTGCTCGCCGCATTGGCGCAGCAGGACCACCCGGTAGAAGAGGTGGAGGTTGTGGTCGCCGACGACGGCTCCGCAGAGGCCCCCACGATCCCGCCCGTCCCGTTCACATGCACCGTGGTGCGCCAGGAGGACCGGGGCTTCCGTGCGGGCGCGGCGCGCAATCTCGGGGCGCGCACTGCGCGGGGTGATGTGCTCGTGTTCCTGGACGGGGACATGATCCCCGAGCCGGGGTTCGTCTCCGCGATGCTCACCGGGCTCACCCGTGCGGATGACGGCCACGGCGCGCTCGCGGTGGGCGCTCGCCATCACGCGGCGCTCGACGGCCTCAACGTGCCCGCCGTGCTGCGCTGGGTCGCGGGCGAGGACGTCCCCGGCGCACGTCGGCTGCAGGATCCCGTGTGGCTCGCGGACGGCTACGCCCGCACGGCGGATCTGGCGGACGCGGGGACCGAGGACTTCCGGCTCGTGATCAGCGCGCTGCTCGCGATGGACCGCGCACTCTTCGAGCGCTGCGGTGGCTTCGACGAGACCCTCGTGGGCTACGGCGGCGAGGACTGGGACCTGGCGTACCGCTGCTGGCAAGCGGGGGCGCGCTTCACCCACGTACCGGGGGCCGGGGCGTGGCACGACGGTCCCGACCTCGCCGGCCGCAGTGCCACGCGCGCGGTCAAGGACGCCGAAACTCTCGCCCTCGCCCGGCGGATCCCACTGCGCAGCACGCGCGGGTCGGGTGTCGCGTTCGGCCAACCGTGGGCGGTCGTGCAAGTGCACGGGCACGACGACGCCGCCGAGGCCTACCTCACCGCAGCCCACGTCCTGCGCGACACGGATGCCGGGGTGTGGTTCGTGGACCGCGCGGAGGTCCCGGACGCGCTCGCCGAGGACCCCCGGATCCGGATCGGTGCACCACCGCAGAACGTGCTCGACCGGGCCGTGGTCCTCGCCGATGTCCACGCGCCCCTCACACTGGACGTGCCCCTGCGTCGGTGGAGCGAACGCGGGGAGACTCATGTGCCGGGGCTGCTCACGGTGCGTTCCGTGCGTGCCGTGAACCGGGCAGAATCGAATCCGGTGGACGTGGACCCGGACGATCCGCAGGTCCCGGTCCACGCCGCGGACACCGCACGACGACTCGAGGACAGGGTGGGACATGACCACTGAACCGACGAACGACGCACACATCGCGGGCCGCCGGGTGCACTACGGGGACTTCTACGGGCTCAACGGACTCCCCGACGTCCCGCTGTTCGCGGTGTACGGCAACTGTCAGGCCGAGTCCCTGCGCGTCCTGCTCCACGGCGCACTGGCCGGTGCGTGGTACGGCGTGCGCCTGCCACCCGTGCACGAACTGACCGAGCAGGACCTGCCCCACCTGCACGCCCTGTTGCCGCGGCTCGCCCTGTTCGTGACCCAACCGGTCGTGGCCGGATACCGCAGCCTGCCCCTGGGTAACGACGACGTCCTCCCGCGCTTGGCCGACGACGCCCGGATCGTGCGCATCCCGGTCATGCGCTGGACCGCGCTCATGCCCACGCTTGCGATCGTGCGGGCCCCAGGCGTGGGGGACCCTCCCGTGGCCCCGTACCACGACCTGCGGGTGCTGACCGCCGCGGCCCGGGGTGAGTCCACGGTGGAGCTGACCCGCCCGACCCCGGAGGCAGTGTGGGCGGCACGGGAAGAGTCGCTGCGACAGCTGCGGGTGCGGCAGGACGCGCACCATGCCCTCGATGCCGCCTCGATCCTGGATGCCGCCGGCCCCAATGCCGTGCACGTGATCAATCACCCGGGTAACGGTGTGCTCACGGAGGTCGCTGCGGCGATCCTGGCGGAGGCCGGCCTCAGCGCGACCGTCCCCGATCCCGGGCGGGTACTGCTCGGTGGGATCCGCGCTCCCATATACGCGAGCACGCTCGAAGCCCTCGGTCACGATCCCGACGACTTGATCGGGGGTCCGCACGACGACTGGATCATCCACGGGGAACACATCCCGGAACAGGACATCGCGGCCGAACACCTGCGCTGGTACGCCCAGAACCCTTCCGTGGTCACGGCCGGTCTGGCGCGCCACGAACTACTCATCTCCCGCCTGGGACTGGATGGGGGGCTGCGCCGATGACCCCGGAAAAGAAAGACGCGGCGACCGCGGCGTCGTCGGGCCCCGAACGCACTGCGGACGGGCACCACATCGTGGTCAACGGGCGCACATGGCGCGCCACGGACCCGTGCATCCCCGAGAAGTTCCGGGAGGAACTCGTCCGCGAACTCATGAGCGCCCGGCGAGCCGTGAAGTCCAAGGACGAACACGCGCGCGAGCGGGTCCAGGACGCGAAGGTCGCGCTGGGGGAGCGAGGTGACCCGTGGTAGGAGAGCCCCTCGGAGCCCGGGCTGCGGGAACGGCGTGCGGCCACGATCCGTGCGTTGCTGCGGCACCGAGCGGGCACGACGATCTGCCCGTCCGACGTCGCCCGGACCCTGGGCGGGGACGAATGGCGGGACGACATGCCCGGGGTGCGGGCGGTGGCCCGGGAACTGGCGGACGTGGGGGAGATCACGGTGCAGCAAAAAGGTGAGGCAGTGGACATCACAACAGCCCGTGGCCCGGTTCGGCTCGCGCCGGGACCAGAACTCACGGGGATACCCGCGGACGGGGACTGAAACCGCTCGCCCGGACCGAGGAGGTCGCGTGACGTTCCTGGACGACGCGACATCACTGCGGCCCGACCTGCACACCGCTGGTCTCGTGGGCGCGGCCACACCGCTGAGCGCTCGCCGGGACGACCTGGCGGGCCACGTCGTGTTCATGTTCCAGCCCGGCGAGGAGGGACCCGGCGGAGCGGTGCCCAGGCCGCGGCCCTCGCCGAACTCGCGTGGGAGCGTCTGGCGCGCGCCTGACGTTCCGGCCGGGGGCCGGGGCGGTGCGCCCCGCTCAGCGCACCCGTTCCCCGGCCTGCCACACCCCGCGGACCCGGCCGCGCAGTTGCGTGACGCCCTCGCGGTGAAGATCACCCTGGAGTAGGACCAGATCCGCCGTGGCGCCACGCTCGAGGTTGCCCAGGCACGGTTCCTCGATGAGCTGCGCGGCCGTGGATGTCGCGGCACGCAACGCGTGCACCGTGGACATTCCGTTGGCCGCCATGAGCTCGATCTCCTCGAGGTTCTCGCCGTGGGCGCCCACGCCCGCATCCGTGCCCATGGCGATCTTCACGCCAGCGTCGTGGGCCTTGGCCACGGACGCGCTGTGGGCTTGCGCCACGCGGCGGGCCTTCTCGACCACGCCCGGGGGCACCCTGCGCGTGGGACATCACGTAGGCACCCTGTGCGCGGGCCTCGGCCACGATGACCTCGATCTCGTCCGGGCCGAACTGCGAGTGCTGCGGATCGTCGTCGGGGGACAACACGCCGCCCGTGGAGCAGATCTTGATCTGGTCTGCACCGGCCCGCAGGATCTCGCGGGCCTTGCGCCGCACGCCCTCGGGACCGTCGGCCACGCCGTCGGGGCGGCCGGTGTGCGGCGCGAGCATGGGCGAGCACGCACCCGAGAGCAACCAGCTGTCCCCGTGGCCCCCGGTCTGGGACATGATGCTCACCGAGAGTTTCACGCGTGGTCCGCGGACCAGCCCGGTGGCCAGGGAATGCTTGAGGCCGGCGTCCGCACCACCGGCATCGCGCACGGTGGTCACACCGGCGTCGAGCGTGCGGCGCATGTTGTCCACCGAGCGGTAGAACTGCGTGGAGAACGGTTCCGCGAAACCCGCGAGGGACCCCGCGTTGCTCACGGTCAGGTGTACGTGGCAGTCGATGAACCCCGGGGTGAGCGTGTGTCCCGAACCGTTCACCGTGCGCGTGTCCTGCGAGGCCTGGATCTCACCGTGCGAGGCCACCCGCTCGATGCGTCCCTCGCGCACCAGGACGTCCCTGGTCCCGGAGTGGAAGTCCGTGCCGTCGAAGACGACGACGTCCGTGAACAGCGTGCTGGTGGGTTCCCTCATGGTGTCCCCCCGGGGTGTGGGCATTGCGGCGGAGTCAGGCGTGCAAAACCTCGTGGGATTCCGAATCGCGAATGTCCGCCGTTTCGATCTGGAACGTGGAGTGGTGTACCGACACGTCGAAGTGTTCCGCGACACACGTCTTCACGTCCCGGAGCAAGTCTGCCGCATGCCCATCCCGGAAGCACTCGTCCTCCACGACCACGTGCGCGCTGATGGTGGGCAAGCCCGTGGCGACCGTGGAGGCGTGGACGTCGTGCACGTCCACCACGTGGTGCAGCGCCATGATGTGCTCACGGAACAGGTCCAGATCCAGGCCGCGCGGCGTGAACTCCATGAGCACCGCTGCGGTCTCGCGCATGATCCGCACGGCGCGGGGGAGGATGAGCGCGGCGATGAACAGTGCCGCCACGGTGTCCGCGCGCTGGAACCCGGTGGTCGCGATCACCACGGCGGCCACGATCACGCCCAGCGAGCCCAGGGCGTCGTTGACGACCTCCAGGAACGCGGCACGCATGTTGAAGTTGCTCTCCCGACTCGAGGACAGCACCAGGATGGCCACCACGTTGCACGCCAACCCCACGGCACCGAAGACCAACAGCTCCGTGGGCGGTACCTCGCGCGGTTCCACGAGCCGCCGGACACCCTCCACAGCGGCGAAGATCCCCACGCCCAGCAGGAGGGTGGCCTGGCCGAGGGCCGCGATCACCTCCACGCGCCGGAAGCCCCACGTGTGCTTGGAACTGGCCGGGCGCGTCATCAGGTGCGCCGCGACGAGCGCTACGAGCAGCCCGATCGCATCCGTCAAGGCGTGGACGGTGTCGGTCAGCAGGGCCAAGCTCCCCGTGATCACCGCCCCCGCCGCCTGGGCCACGACCATCCCCGCGGTCAATCCGAAGGCCACCCGCAGTCGCCCCGGGTGTCCCGTGGCCCCCGCGTGGGTGTGCCCGTGTACGTGTCCGGCGCCCATTACTCGGCCTCCCGTCCCGACGACGACGCCGCCCCGCCCCGCGCTGCCGCGGTCCCGGTGGCGGGTCCCTGCGGGGGATGACGCAAGTGAGCGCACAGCACCGCGTCGGTGCCGGTGGCGTGCAGGATGCGTTCCGCGGCTGCGATCAGGGCCGCGAGTTCATGGGGGCGGGTGAGCGAGTACCACGTGGCGCGCCCCTCCGGCCGTGCCTGGATCAGGTGGCACTCCACGAGGAAGCTCAGGTGCTTGCTCACCGTGGACTGGGCCAGGCCCATGTGCTCCACGAGGTCCCGGACCCGGTGTTCCCCCGAGGCCAGGTGCTGCACCACGGCCAGCCGGGTCGGTTCACTCAGCGCCTGGAACAGGTGCGCGTACGCCGCGGTGGCTCGTGCATCCAGCGTGGGGAGCTCACTCACTTCAATCGCCATGGAGCGATGATATCGCTCCACACCGCATGCGGGAAAGCGTGGGACGATGTGTCGCCCTGGCCGCCGCGACATGACCACGCCGGATACATCCGTGCTGCGGTACGACGCCGCGAACGACGCCCACCCCGCGAGCCTGCCCGGCGTCGTCGAGCTCCAGAATCCTGGCTGAGTCGCGCTTGCTGACCAGGGGAGTGCCCCCGTGGAAGGCAATGGGCCACGGCGCGTCCAAGTTTTCGGTCACGGTCCGGGGCTCACCCAACGACGACGCCGCGGCCGTTTCGCTCGGGTCGGCTCGGACGTCCGGTCGCCGTTGCACGAGGTCAGAAGGAAAAGGCCAGACACAAGGAACGCGGTGGCTGCGGGACGTGATGTGGAAACCCTGCTGAGCTCCTTTCGGGGCCGTGGCGTGGATCCGGCCTACCGGGGCTGGTCAGGCCGACTGCGATCCTGACTCGAGGGCGACGGCGTGGACAGCGGCCGCCAGCGCGTGTGCGAGGTCATCGAAACTCAGCGCTGAATCCGCGGGGGTGTGATCCGGGTCGGTCTCGGCACCGATCCCCGCTGATCCTCTCGACCTGACCGCGGGTACGTGAATGAACGCGGCGGGCAGATCCGTGCGGTGCAGCGCGGTCCAGAAGACGGCGTTGCACAGGAAAGCGCCTGCGTCGTCGGAGACCTCGGCCGGGATGCCCGCGTCCCGGACGGCATGGGCGAGCGCGGAAGGGTCAATGCGGGACTCGAGGCGGTCGGGACCCTCGGCCAGGGGAGCGGCGCCGCGGACCCCGCCGTCGTTGTCCGGGATGCGCCCGTGCCCCACGTTCCTGGCCCACCGCTCAGGGGTGACGGCCGTTCGGCCGCCCGCTTCACCCACGGCCACGACGGCGTCGGGCCGGTGTTCCTCGAGGGCCCGCAGCAGCGCGGGACCCGCGCCGGACCACGTGACGGGGAGGATCGCCGTGGCGATGCATACGCCGTCGCTCGGCGCGAACTCGCGGAGCATGTCGACAGCGACGCCGCTCGCGTTCTCCGTCTCTCCACCGAAGGGCTCGAAGCCGGTCACGAGGATCTTCATGGGCTCACAGTATCCGCGCGCGACGGGTCAGCCTCGGAGGATCTTCTCCATGGCCTTGCCCTTGGCGAGCTCGTCGACGAGCTTGTCCAGGCAGCGGATCTCCCGCAGGAGGGGGTCCTCGACCTCCTCGCCGCGCACGCCGCAGACCACACCCGTGATGAGGCAGCGTTTGCTGTCCATGGCAGGGGCGTCGGTGAAGGAGGTCTGGAAATCGACGTTGTTATCGAGCTGGCTCCGCAGCTGCTCGGGGGAGTTTCGGTGAGCCAGCAGATGATCTGGTCCACCTCGTCCTTGGTGCGACTCTTCTTCCCCGCCTTGGTCACGTAGTGCGGGTACACGTTGGCGACGCTCGTCGTGTAGCTGCGGGGCTGGGGCATGGGGCCCTTCTTCCGGGGGCAATGGGTGGCGATGCACGTGTGCCCCGAAAAAACATGTCCTTGGCGAATCGCATGTCTTCACGGGGCACAGATATTCGCGACGGTCCGGCGGCCGCGCTCCCGCCTCCATCGATCAGGAGCGCGGCGCGCGGACAGCAAAGATCCCGTGCCCTTCCGGACACGGGATCTGAGAAAAATGTGGAGGTAGCGCGACAGTGTTCGAACCTTGCCCCGGCGCTGACGCGGGCCGTGTCGTCGCATCACGCGATTCGGCGTCGGCACTCGTTGGTTCACCAGGCGTCTTTGGAGCAGTTGCCGCGCCCGGTGACGCGCTTGACGGAAACGATGCTGCTTGAGGCCGCGCGGAGGTATCGGGGTGGGGAGATCCTGCGGACCATCGCGAAGGATCTGGGGGTGAGTCGTGAACGCCTCTCAAGCCATTTGCGCGAGCGAGGGGTCCGGCTCCGTCGAGAGAAGCCCTCTCCTGCGCTGGTGCTTGAGATGTGCCGCCGTTACGAACAGGGCGAGTCGTTGGCTAGCGTGGGCGCGCGCCTTGGATTCAACCCCAGTTCCGTGCGTGTCGCGCTCCTCGCTGCGGGGGTGAAGCTTCGGGACACTCATGGGCGAGTGCGGTGAGTCTCGACGCCCCTGTCGGGGTGTTACTCGATAGCCCCGAGGATTGCTGCGATTCGGGGTGGCAGCAGAGACTTCGTACCAGTGATGTTCACAAGCGTGGCGAGGTTGCTCCAGGCATGGGCGCGGATCTGAGCGGTGGTGACTCCGCGCTGCTTGGCGAGAGCTGCTTCGACGTCGCGGACGTTGCCCGGTTGATGCGGGCGGGCTCCGCTGCGGTTCCCATCGGGGTGGTCTGTTTCTAGGAGGAGACGGTCCGTGGGGATGAGGTCGATGGCGTCGCTTCGGCGCAGGGTGGCGGTGTTGATCGAGAAGTAGGCTCCGAGTTCAACTGCGCGCCTTGTGGTGGATCGATCGCCGAGCCACCAGTGCAGGATCGCACCCGTGATCGGGGTGCGTTCGAGATGCTCCACGACTTCGTTGGTTGCCCGGTAGCTGTGGATCGACGTTAGTCGGGGCTTCGCTTGGAGTTGCGTGAGCAGCGAGGCCAACACCTCGTGCTGTTTGGCGAGGCGGGATGGGACTTTTGCGTCAAGTCCGATTTCGCCGACGTAGGGGGTGCGGGCGATCAGACGCTCGAACTCCTCGGGGTCGTAGCCGTCGAGTGCGGTCTTCATTCCTGGGTGAACGCCGACACCCCAGATCGCGAGCAGGTCGTGGTGCTGGCGATCGAGGGCGAGACGCGACTCGGCGAGGCTTCGGCTTGCCGCGAAGATCACGGCTCGGAGGTTCAGCAGGTCCCGAGGGGTGATCGTCGGGTCGATGTGGGCGTGGAGGTCAACGGCCGGGAAGTTGGTCATGTCAGCGTTTCCAGCTCGCGTGCGCCGCGGACGCAGAGGTCACGGGCGTCGGATGCGGAGTACCCGTCGGGCAGGCGCATCGCTGCGATGTCGCTGACCCGGATTCCGCGGGCCACGAATCCGCGGATGCTGGGAAGGATCGACGCCTTTTCGAGTTGAGATCTCGCGGCCTCGCTGGGAGGGGCGTCGATCACGTAGGTGCTTCGGTCGGTGAGTTCCGCGGCCGCAAACGATGCCCGGCGCACCAGGCACCCGAAGCACGTTCCGCAATGATCGGTCGCTGTCACGCCGAGCCATCGTCGGTTGGTGAACGCGCACGAGTTGGTGGCGCTGAGCAGGTCCGAGGCCGGGCCATCGCCGACCTGGTCCGCCAGCCACCGGAACATCTCGCCCTTCGTCTGCGCCGCGAATGGATTGGACAGGGTTCCCCATGCGCCAGCGGCGGAGACGAGTCTGGACAGTTCGGTGAGGAACCATGGGTGGGTGGTGCGGGTGGAGAGACTGCCGAGCTGGTCAGGGCCCAGGGGTGGGTTCAGTGACGCGAACCCGTTCTCGGGGATCCAGAGCTCCACCTCGTTGACCGAAGCAAGGGCGAGGCCGAGCGCAAGGAACAGGAACGATCGAGTTCGCGTGGTGTTCTCATTCTTGAACCGGTGGCCTCCGGGTTGCGTCTGGCGTCGGGTGAAGCGGATCTGCGCGTGCTGCTGCGTGCTGCCCTCGGGGCAGAGGTTTCGGATGCGTTCGGCGACGTCCTGCTGAATGGGTGAGATCGATGTCGCCCCGACGTGAGATACGAGCAGGTGCGGTTCGGGCCGGGTATGCGCCAGGAATGCACCGGTGGCGGAGTCGGCGCCGCCGCTCATGAGCACGACGCGCTGCACGTCGGGATACCCGTTGGGCGCGATGTCCTCACGAGGGATGCGTGCTGCACGGAAGGCGAGCGTCCACCGGTCACCCGACAAGAAGTCGAGGAGCTGCTGCAGCTGGTTCGTTATGGCGTTCCAGGGTGCCGGGTCGTGGACGGGGACGCTCAGAGCGATGTGGCGTTGGGTCCAGTTGACGCGGCCGGCCCGGCGCGGGACGGAGCGGTCTGCGGCGTAGACCATCGCGGCGAGGCGGAACAGTTCGATGTTCTCGCGTCGAACCGGGCCGAGCTTGCCCAGCCGGGCCCCAGGGAGGTGTTGAAGGTGCCGGCCCCAGCGGAGGGCCAGTAGAAGGTTCGCTCGGCGGATTCGGGAGTGAGTGCCGATGGGACGTGGAAACGAAGGTCGAACTGCGCCATCTCAATCCGCCTCGTGGATGGTTCTGAGATATTCCAGTCCGTCTTCGATCGCGCGCGTGAACTCCTCGGCGCTGGGCCCGCTGGGCGAGAGGTCCGCGTGCGCGGCAAGCTCTTCCGCGGCCTGACGGATCCCGTCCTCGAACGCCGCGCGTTCGGCCCCTGACATGTCCTTGGTGTTCAGACTGGATGCAGTCTCCACAAGGTATGCCTCGGCCAGGATCAGGGCGACCGCTTCCTCCGCGATCTGCCCGAGCGACACGTCCGTTCCCATGCTGTCGCTCTCAACGAGCCATTCGGCGAGCCTGCCGACGACCTCCATCTGCTCCGCAGTTTCGATCGTTCCCGCGGGGAGATCCTCACAGACTTTCTGTGCGATCTGGTGGGCGACGTCGAAGATGTTCGGGTTGGCTCGCAGTGCGTCGTAGTCCAGGCCGAGATCGCGGAGAGTCTGCGCGTCGCCGCTGCGGTACGCGTATGCCGCTGCGGCTCCACGGCCGGCGGAACGCGCGGAGGCTGCCGTCGATCGAGTGAGGCTCTCGCTGCTCCGGCGGCCACCACCCCCGCCCCTTCCCCCTCCGCCGCGGGAGGAACGGAAGAGCGCGGCCGTGGGCAGCACCCTGCCGGCTGGCGAGCTCGGGGACGGCTTCAGCGGGGAGAGAAGCGAGGGCTGGCTGCCTGAGGGTGGCGGGGCCTGGCCGTCAGCTCCAGGGAGGCTGGCCAGCCAGTCGTCGAGTCCGTCGCGCAGGTCACCCCCGGCGGCGCTGCCGGAGTAGGAGCCTTTTGTTCCCATCAGCGCTTGCCGCCCTTCGGTGGCGGCGTGGTGAGCGCCTTCTTGATGTTGCCGTCTGGGAGCTGCGCGGCCAACGCGTTGATGACGTCTTTCATCCCGGGGATATCGACCCCGGCGAGGATGACGGCGGTACCGGGCTGCAGGTCGGAGGCCGGGAGCCGGCGAAACGCGTCAAGCGTGGCCGGTTGCACGGCGACATGTGCGGTGGCGAGTCTGACGATCCCGGCGACCGCACCGCGCTGCTCCTGGACGCGGTCTCGTGCACGCAGCCCCAGGTGCCGCAGCAGCTGATCGACATCGTCAGTCGTGAGCGCTCGCAGGCTCTCGTCGGTGAGTTGCCGCCTGTCCACCGTCCGGGTCGAGGCCAGCTGTGCGGCCAGATCGCGGAGATGTTGGGGGAGCTCTGCACTGACCAGGAGGTCACCGCGGAAGGATGCCGCCAGATGCAGGTACGGGCTCAGGTCGAGGTCATGAAGGTCCGGTGGGAGCTTGGCCCATCGGATCATGTCCTCGGCGAAGTGCGGGGCGACCGCGGCTGCTGACGCTGCTTGGGTCGGCGCTTCCTCCGCTTCGGGTGGTCGGGCGTCTTCGGCTGTGTCGGGCGGTTCCGCTCCGGCCGCGTCCGCAGCCGTCTCGGGTTCATCCGGTGCGCGGTCGGCCAGGTCAGCTGGCGGAGCGGGAACTGGAGGTTCTTTCGGCCGGTTGGCTTGCGCTTCCAGCGACTCCAGTCGATCTCGAAGCTCACCGGTTCGCAGCCATGACAGCACGGACTGGAACTGATCCGGTAGGAGGACCTCAAGAACCATGAGCTTGGCGACGACGTCGAAGTCGAGCTCGATGCCCCGCCGCGCGGCGATGGATCGACGGATGTTCAGGTCGTTGAGGAATCGCTTGATGCGCCGCGGGTTGCCCCGGAGCTTCTCGTAAAGGATCGTGGTGAGCCGTCGCGCGAAAGACAGCTCTCGCTGGACGTCGAGCCCGTCAGGCGCCTGGAGGTCGTCGAGAGCACCGGCCATGCGGAGCCGGTGGCATTCGGTGATGACCTTTTCCAGTTGCTTATCGGTGAGACGCTGGTCAACGCGATTCTGTAGCTGCAGCAAGAGCACATACGACTCGGTGTCGAAGGCACCCAGAGCCGGCAGTGGGACGGTGGTCTGGACGATCTTGTGCAGGTAGAGCTTGGACGGGGGCTCTGCCGGGAGAGCGTCTTCGTCCTCGGGGCGCTCCGTGGGCATGCTCGAATCTGGCAGGCGTGTGCGGATCGCGTCGGCAACCCGGTCCTCGTCTGCCGCGATGACGAACGCCATGCCCTCAACGCTCAGGAAGAGACGGATCGCTTCCAGGGTCTCCACGACGGTATCCACCAGGCACCGGTCGAGGTCATCGACCAGCACCGCCACCCGGCGCACGTGAGCCATCTCCTCGGCCCCCAACAGCTCAGCGAACTCAGCCTTGAAACCGGCCAGCCCCCGCGGCTGGTCCCCGGCGTCACTCCCCTCGGACGCCGGTTCGCGGATGAGATCCAGCACGTCGCTGACACCGGGGATCTGCAAGGTGAGCGAAGACTTGGCGGCGAGCTTGACCGCCTTGGCCCAGTCGACCCGATCAGAGAGCCTCTTGAGGAGCTTCTTGATCTTCTCGCCCTTGGACTCCTCGACGTCCTTGAGGCGTTCGGTGAGTTCGGCCGCGATGGCGTCGAGGACCTCACCGATCAGGCTTTCCTTCGCGCCCACGGCAGGGTCGTAACGCCAGGGGTCGGTGCGGACGGTGATGATCTTGGCGTTCTCGGGGTCGCTGCGGGAGTCAAGATCGGCCTTGATGAGTTCAAGGACGGTGGTTTTGCCGCTGCCCCACGGGCCGGACAGTCCGATCGCCAGCGGATCGAGCGCGTCATCGAGCACGGCGTCGGAGACCGTTTCCGCGATGGCCCGCGCCGCGAGGAAGTCCACTTTCGACGGCTCATCGGACCAGAGGCGACCCCGAAGATCCTCGATCGTGGACATCACGCCTCCTCACGTTCAGCTGCGAAGGCGGTTCTGTGAGACCTGCCGCGAGCTCGCCCGCCGTCGGGGCGGTGCGCGAAGCGCACACAAGCATCCGACCACCCAAGTTTTCCGTTCAGGATCTCACGTTTGCCCTCCCATTCGGGGCCGACACGCAGGGAGCCCTCGGCAGGCGGCTGTAGCAGGTCAGTCCGTGGAGTCGTTGCCACCGGAGGGGAACGGCCGCCGGGCCTGGGCATCGAGGTGCGCCTGCTTGACTGCGATCAGGTTCTCCTCGACGGAGCTCGTCGTGCGGTCATTTGTGACGTGGATGTCGACTCCGGCGTCGGGGAGCGGCTGGACGACGGCGACGTGATCGGCGTACTTGGAGCCGAGCCGAGCAAGATCGGTGACGATGAGCCCGGTCACGTCCTCCCGCGCGACGGCATCGAGGACGCCTTGCAGACCGTAGCGACTGCGCCCGACGTCGGTGAAGACCTGGATGACGGTCATGCCGTGCTCGTCGGCGTAGCGGCGGCAGTCGGCTTCTTGCTGATCCAGCCAGGTCGGGTTCTCTGCCGCGCTGTACCGGTAGGTGACGGCCTTCATGACGCACCTCCGGCCGTGACCACAACCTCATCCGACGTAGTACCGCGCGACTCGGCTTCGCGGCGGGCGTTGCGGCGCTGGACGTGCTCTCGGTAGCGGACGCGGGCGAGGGCGATGAGGCTCATCGGGCCGAGCCAGAGCATCTTGAGCGCGTTCCATGCGCACAGCAGGACGACCAGGTGGAGCCAACCGGGCCGCCCTGCTCGATGTGGTCGGTCAGGAGCTTGACGGCTGCGATGTAGGGGGCGGCGAGCAGCATCGCGGGAACGCCCCATTTGAGTCCGCGGCGGGCGTAGACGGCATCGCGGATGCGGTTCGTCGGGAAGAGCCGGCGGGCCGGTTCCAGGTTCTGGGCGGTGTTCTCACTCTGGCGCCAGCGGCGTCGGACGCGGTCGCTGAGGAACATCGGTGGGCCTCCATTCAACACGGTTCGAATGATCGAGAAGCGGCGTGTTGGTGGTGGCCCCGGAAGGGGCAATCCCGAAGGACCCTGCAGATGGAATGCCTGCGCTTCACCTCCTAGTTTACGCCGGGGCCTGGCGAAGGGGAAGGTCTCGGGTCTCGTCGCGGTGCCGGGTTCACCTGCGCTGGTAGTGCCTGGTGAGTGGAAGGACCCGGTCATGGTTGCTCTGGCTGACTACGCCTCCGATGAGCGGACGGCCCGCGTGATGCTCTCGATGATGATCGAGCCGGCCGACCGCACCGTCGGCCGCCTGCTGCGCCGCGAAGGCGCCGTCGAGACCCTCCGGCTCCTCGACGTGGGCGGATCGATGCTCGGCGTCCGGGCCGAGGAAGCGTCGATTCTGCACCACACCGCGCAGGAGTTCGCTTCACGGGGCGGCCTCGGCGATGATCTGGCGGGGGTGCTGGACGGGTCGTATGCGCCGCTGATTCCTGGCGATGCGCATTGGCCGGTCTCGGTGGATGCGCTGGGCGATCGTGCCCCGTACGTGCTGTGGGCGAAGGGGGCGACCTCGTTCCTCGCGAACGGGCAGGAGGATCGGGTGACGGTCACCGGGTCTCGGGCCTCGACGAGTTACGGCGATCACGTCGCCGGCGAGCTCGCCCACGATGCGTCGCACGCGGAGCAGATCGTAGTCTCCGGCGGCGCCTACGGCATCGACGATGCCGCCCACCGCGCTGCACTGAGTAGCGGCGGGCAGACGATCGCGGTGATGCCCGCCGGCCTGGACCGGCTCTACCCGGCGGGGCATCGGGACATGCTCGAACAGGTTGGCGATGTGGGGTTGTTGATGAGTGAGATGCCGCCCGGGGCGGCGCCGACCCGGCACCGGTTCATCGCCCGCGGCCGGCTCCTGGCGGCACTGTCCTCGGCGACGGTGATCGTGGAAGCCGGGGCACGCTCCGGCTCCCTGCACGTCGCCCGCGAAGCGCATGCCCTCGGTCGTAGCGTTGGGGCGGTGCCCGGCCCGGTCACGTCCGCGGCGAGCACCGGCACGCATCTGCTGCTGAGCGAGGGCACCGCCGCCCTCGTGACCGGCCACCACGACCTCGCCACCCTCACCAGCGACCGACGACGCCAGGCCCCGACACGAACCACGGGCCTGAGCGCCGCGCGCGATCTCGATGCCGTCGATCAGAACCGGCCCGGCCGCTCCCTCTGATCCGCCGGGTCAGAGCGCGCGCCCCTGCCGGGCCTCCATGGTGAGGTCCGGCTGCTCGGTGTTCGGGGTGTGGCGGCTGAGCTGCTGGGCCCGGGTTAGCGCGGCGGTGGCGCGGGCGGCGTCGAGCTTCTGCGCATCCGACCCGGGCCCTGGGCCGAGCGGGGTGTCGCCGGTGATCTGGTACCGGTCGCGATAGGCGGCCACGACCCGGCCTGCTTCCCGCCACCGCTGAGCCGCACGTGCGTCTGCGGGCTTGGTTCCGAGCGCGGCCGTCCATGGTTCACCCTCGTTCAGGTCGCGGTCGAGGACCGCGGATGCGCGGTGTTCGATCAGCTCTTCGCGTTCGGTGAGGGCGTGGTACATCTCGGGGTCGGTGACGCCGGAGGCATACGGGATGAGCCCGGCGATCAGCCGCGGTGACCGGCGGGTGCGTCCGGACCCGGCGGGGCGGGCGGTGGCGCGGGCGAGGCGGTGATGCAGGACCGAGGCGATGTCGTCGGCATCGGCGAAGCCCCGCGCCGCCACCAGTCGCGGGAACAGGGCGTCGAGGTCGTGATGGTTGGCCTCGGCGCGACGCAGCTCGGCGGAAAGGGCACCGTAGGCGTCTGAGCCCAGCACGTCATCGACCTGTTTCTCGTCCAGGCCCGAAGCGGTGAGCAGCTGAGACCAGCGGTCGTGCTGGCCGGCTTGGGCGATGGTCTCGTACTCCGCCGCCAACTGGGCCATGGACCCCCAGCGTTCGTGTTCGGCGGTGATGGTCTCGTGCGCGGACAGTTCCGCGCCGACGTGCTGGAGCACCCCGTACAGCACGCTGCGGGCGGTGGCGTCGGGGTTGTCGGAGGGGTGCGGGGCGACATGGGCGTCGTCGGCAGTGTCGGTGGCGACGTAGGCGTAGTTCCCGTGCCGGCCGCGGGTCATCGCGACGTAGAAGTTCTCCCGCGTCGTCGTCGCCGTCACGACCGTGTGCGCGGTATCGACCGTGACGCCCTGGGCGCGATGCCCGGTGATCGCATACCCCAGCTCGACCTGCTCCGCCACATAGGCGGTCGGCAGCACGAGCGATCCGCCGAAGCGTCGCCCGGCAGGGCGGACGGTGATCGACCCGTCCCCGGCGACGGCGGTGATCGTCCACCGGTCGCCGTTGCGCACCCAGTTCTTGCCGTTCTTCGACCGCAGCCGCCGGTCGTTCTCCCGTGTGATGACCCGATCCCCCTTGGATGCCTGGGTGCCGTCGTGCAGGGTGACCTCTCGGCCGGGGGTGATGGTTCCGTCGAGGATGAGGTCGGCGCGGGCACGCTCGTTGAGCTGCGTGACGGTGTCGCGGGTTTCGGCGACGAGGATCGACGCCCGCCCCGCCTGCACGTCGGCCCGCCAGGCGGTGTAGGCGGCATCGACCATCGCGTCCCGTTCCCCGCCGCGCACCCGGTCGTGCTCGATGAGCGTGTCGATCGCCGGGGTACGACCGTGCCGCAGGGCCAGCGAGTTGGCCTTCTCCCACGCCTGCGTGAACCGGTGCACGTCGATCAGTTCGGGGGCGTCGTCGCGGTCGTGGACGAGCATCCCGAACGCCCCGCCCGCATCCACAGCTTGCAGTTGCGACCAGTCACCGACCAAAAGGACTTTCGCGCCGGCTTGTTCGGCGAGGTCGGTGATGCGGTCGAGGGAGCCGGTGCCGGCGAGGGATGCCTCGTCGAGGATCACGAGCTGGTCCTTGTCGAACGTGGTCCCGTGGAGGAGGTGCATCTGCCACCAGCGGGCCGTGTTCTCCGTCTCGATTCCCAGCTCCTCGCCGAGCACCTGCGCCGCGTTCTCCGACGGCGCCAACCCCACCACGGATCCGGCGCCGTGCTGCTTCTCCCACGCCCGCTTCAACGCGCTCATCGCCGTCGTCTTCCCCGCACCGGCCGGCCCGACGAGCACGTCCACGACCCGGCCCGACACGGCGATTCGCTGGAGGGCTTCGGTCTGATCCGGTCCGAGCCGCCGTCCCTCCGCGTCGGGTTTGCTGGTGATCTTTTCGACGGTGGCAAGGCCGACGGTCGGCCCCGTCGTCGCGTGCGAGCGGTACAGGAGGCGGTCTTCCGCGGCGAGCACTTCCTCGGTCGAGTACAGCACCGCGCTGGGGCGGCGAAAGCGGCTCGATCCGTCGGCGCGGCGGAACAGCAGCGGGCTCGATGCCAGCTCTGGTGGCGTGAGCCGCAGCGATGCCTGTTCGGCGGCGTCGGTGACCATCCCGGTGATCGCTTCCCGATCCTCCGCCGACGCGAACCGCACACCCATGAGTTGGCGGGAGGCTTCGGAGTGGAGGTTCCAGCGCCGCCACGTCGACCGCTTCTCACCCACCGCAGCGACGACCGACTGGCCGAGGTCGGTGACGGTGTCCAGGGGTACGTCGTCGGCCCGCAACAGCGCCGTCTGCTGCTCGGTCGCGGTGGTGAGCGTGCGCGCCCAGCTGCTCGCGTCCTCGCCGAGGACCTCGCCGGCGCGGTGGCGCCAGTTGGCGGTGAGGGCAGCGAGCGCCTGCACCCGCTTCTCCGGACGGGTCGCGAGAGTCGCCTGGGCGCGGAGCTTCAGGATCGTCTTCGCCGACGGCTCACGGCCGTGCTTGGCCCGGTAGGCGTCGATCAGGCGGGTCTTCTCCTCCTCGATCTGCCGCGTGCGGGACGAGAACTCCGAGATCAGCTCGTCGGGCACCGGGGCGAGCTCCCATGCCGGGTTCCGATCCCGGCCCCGCTCCCTGGCCTCCCACTCGATCCCGAACATGCCCGTGATGCGGTCGGCAAGGGTCGCGTTGTACAGCTCGGATAGGGCGACGACCGAGGCGTGCACCGGCCGTCCGGCGAGGGTGCGCCATTTCTGGTCTTGCACCGTGAGCACCTTGTTGCTGACCACGACGTGCGTGTGCAACTGCGGATCACCACTGCGCGAGTCGTAGTGGTCGAACGCCGTCGCCACGACGCCGGCGACATCGACATGCGCGACCGCTCCCTCGGGGCCGGCGGCGCCAACGCGGGTGGTCGCAACCTCGCGTTCGAGGAACGCAACCACCTCCGCAACCGCCTGATGATGCGCGTCCGCAATCAGGGATTGCGTGCCTCCGTCCGCGACACCCCACCACGCCGATAGCGACTTCGGCACCGAAAACGTCAAGTCATACCCCGCGACCGCGCGACGGGTGCCACGCTCAGCCTCCTCCGCCTCGATCGCCGCGACCTGCTCCGCACGCGACACCGGCCCCAGCTCCGGGCCAAGATCAGCGACGCGCCGGTCGACGCGGTCCTGCACGCTCGCGTACTGCCGATACGCCTCACCCAGCGGCTCACCCGTGATCGGGTCGCGGCCCATCCCGACGAGAAGCTGGAGCTGCGCCTCGGAGACCTGCCCGCCCTCGGTGAGCTCACCTGTGCCGAGGTACGGCAGACCCGACCCCATCCAAAAGCCGGGAGGTGTTCCCTCCTCCGTGTAATACCTCGTCAACGGAGTGGAAAGGTCCCGGTCGCCATCACCGGCGGCGACAGTGCGCAGCAGGTACTCGTAGCCGTCCCCGGCGCTCATCACCCGCATCGAGACCGTCATACCTAGCAGGTGAGCACCCGAGATTCCGCGCTACGGCGCCACACCGAGGATGGGGTGCCAAGCGGAATCTGGTCGGGTGGCGGCGCTGTCGAAGTGATCGAGGGCGTGGTGGCGAGGGCAGCCCGTCCAGGTTTCGGCGGTAGCGTTGGGAGGCATGAAGGCTCCGGGTTCCCTGCGTGCAGCAACAGCTGCTGGGGCCTCACACGCGCCTGGGGCAGTTCCGGGACCCGGTTCGTGGCTGCGGGAGCGGGCATGGCTGATGGACCTGCTGGTCGCGGTTGGCGTCTTCCTGTACAACCTGCCGATCATCCCGATTTATGCTGACGATGCCGCGACGGCGATCGGGTTGCTCGTGACCTCGGCAGCGCTCTGCGTCCCGCATCTGTTGCGTCGCCGGTATCCGCTACTCGTGCTCGGGGTCATGTTGACGGCGGCCTTTCTGCAGCTGCTGTTCAACGCGCCGGTTCTCGCCGTGGACGCCATGCTCCTGTTCGCCGTCTACAACATCGCCACCCTCTATCTCTGGTGGATCTCGCTGACGGGTGCGCTGTTGACGGTCGGGTGGCTGTTGGTTGCGGTCATTCCGCATCTCGGCGACGCGTTCCTCAATGTCGGCCAGCTCGGCGTGCTGGTCGTGGTCACGCTGTGGGTATGGACGTGGGGCACGCTGGTGCGCGTCCGCCGGCAGTACATCGCCGGACTCCGGGAGCGGGCAGAGCAAGCCGAACGGGAGCGGGAGACGAACGCCAGGATCGCGGTCGCAGACGAGCGGGCGCGGATCGCGAGGGAAATCCATGACATTGTCTCGCACAGCCTCAGCGTCGTCGTCGTGATGTCTGACGGTGCGGCAACGAAAGTCGATGCCGAGCCCGAGCAGGCAAAGACCGCCATGCTGAGGGTGCGAGACACGGGGCGGACGGCGTTGGCGGAAATGCGACGCATGCTGGGCGTGCTGCGCGATGACGAGCCAGGATCGCACGCTCCCCAGCCGGGCCTCGACCAGCTCGACGCCCTGGTCGAGCAGTCCCGCGCGGCGGGCATGCCAGTCGCCCTCACCGTGAGCGGCGAGTCGTCACCACTGTCGCAGGGTGTGGAGTTGACGGTGTATCGGGTGGTGCAGGAGGCTCTGACGAATGTGCGCAAGCACGCGGGCCCCGCTGTAAGGCGCGTCGACGTGACGCTGATGTACCGGCCGGATGAGGTCGAGGTGCGCGTGGCGGACGACGGCGCGGGCTCTGCCGGTGACGCGCTCTCGGGCCCGGGCGGGCACGGCCTGGTCGGGATGCGCGAGCGGGTCGCCGCGCACGGCGGCACACTCACCACGAGTCCGCGTACGGACGGTGGGTTCGAGGTGGTCGCCGTGCTGCCGCGAGAGGAAGGAACAGGCTGATGGTGCGGGTGGTGCTGGTCGATGACCAGGAGATGATCCGGATGGGGCTGCGGATGGTGCTGGAGTCCCAGCCGGGTATCGAGATCGTGGGTGAGGCCGAGGACGGCGACACCGCCCTGAGCCTGCTGGAGCAGACACCGGCGGATGTGGTGCTGATGGATGTGCGGATGCCGCGGATGAGCGGCGTCGAGGCCACCCGCCGTCTGCGGGAACAACCGGACGCGCCGAGCGTGCTGATCCTGACGACCTTCGATCTGGATGAGTACGCCTACGACGCCCTCCAGGCTGGTGCGTCCGGCTTCCTGCTCAAAGACACCCCGGTGGAGGATGTCGCCGCCGCGATCCACCACGTGCACGCCGGGGACGCGGTCGTCGCACCGAGCACGACCCGCCGCTTGCTGGACCATTTCACTCGCTCCCGTCCGGCTACTGAGGGCCCGGATTCCACGCCGCGGGGCGAGACGAGCGTGCGGCTGGACCAGTTGACGCCGCGCGAGCACGAGGTGCTCCAACTGGTCGCGGGCGGCCTGTCAAACGCAGAGATCGCAGCCGAGCTCGTGCTCGCGGAGGGCACCGTGAAGGTGCATGTCGGGCGCATCCTCACCAAGCTCGGGCTGCGCGACCGCGTGCAGGCGGTCGTGCTGGCCTATGAGACCGGCTTGGTCGCCGCCGGCGAAAACTGAATATCGGGCCGCGCCCGCTATCACCTCAGGGATACGCGAGCGGTCGCGTATGCCTGAAGTGATACGCGGAAGATATGCCGCGGGCGAGACGATCCGCAGGCTTGTTTTCGGGATCGTGGAGGCATGTCTTCCACGATCGTCGAAACCTCGAATCTGACCAAGCGCTACGGCGGGCGGACCGTCGTCGAGAACTTGAACCTGCGCGTCCCGACGGGGAGCGTGTACGGGTTCCTCGGCCCCAACGGGGCCGGGAAGTCCACGACGATGAAGATGCTGCTCTCGCTCATCCAGCCCACCAGCGGTGAGGTGCGCATCATGGGACAGCCCATGACGCGGGGCACCCGGCGCGAGCTGCTCGGTGGCATCGGCTCGCTGATCGAGGCGCCTCCCGGCTACGCGCACCTGAACGGGGCCGACAACATGCGCCTGGTGCAACGCATGCTCGGCCTGAAGCGGCAGCAGATCGACTACGCGATCCGCGCCGTGCGGCTGCAGGATCAGATGGAGAAGAAGGTCCGCAATTACTCGCTGGGCATGAAGCAGCGCCTGGGCATCGCGATGGCGCTCGCTCGGCAGCCGAAACTGTTGATCCTGGACGAGCCGACGAACGGGCTCGACCCGGCCGGGATCGAGGAGATGCGCACCCTGCTGCGCCGTCTGGCGAACGACGGGGTGACCGTGATGGTGTCGTCGCACCTGCTCGGCGAAATCGACAAGACCGCGAACGTGCTCGGCATCCTTTCGGGCGGCCGGATGATCTTCCAGGGCTCCCGTTCGGAGCTGATGGTCGCCTCCAACCCGGACGTGCTCATCACCTGCTCGAACCCGCACGCCGCCGCCGTCACGCTGCAGTCGTTCAGCGCCCGTCTCACCGAGACGGGCGAGGTCGCCGTCCCCGGCCTGGATGACCGGCAGACCGCCGGGATCGTCGCAGCCCTCGTGGGCGAGAAGGTCGGCATCTACGGCGTGCGGCGTCAGGAGCAGACGCTCGAGGACGTGTTCATGAGCCTCACCGCCGGAGGCGGACTGTGATCGCCCGGGCCGTGGCGAACGAGTTCGCCAAGATGCGCCATCTGAAAGTCGGGCTGATCGCGACGATCATGGTCCTGGGCGTGCTGGCCCTGTCTTTGTTCGCACTTGTATCCAGCCCGGACTTCAACCCCGACACGCCTGGGGCGTGGAACGCACTCTTGGCCGGAATGTCACTCGGCATCCCGCTGCTCTCGCCGCTGCTGCTCGCCGTGCTCGCCTCCCGGCAGACCGACATCGAGCACCAGGGCAACGGGTGGCTCCTGCAGTCCACCTCCGGGATCACCCCCGGCGGAGTCTGCCGGGCCAAGTTCGCCGCGCTCGGCGTGATCGTCACCGCCGTCACCGTGGGTACGAGCCTGATCGTGCTCGCGTTCGGAAAGGTGCTCGCCGGGATCCTGCCTCCGGCCCCGCTCGGGCATTGGGCCGGGTTCACGCTGTGCATGCTCGTGGTCAACCTCGCCGTGCTCGCGCTGCACATCCTGCTGTCGGCGAAGGTGGAGAACCAGCTCGTCGCTCTCGGCGTCGGCGTGCTCGGCTGCATCCTCGCCGTGTTCTCCCAGGGGCTCCCAGCCGCCGCCGCGCACATCACCCCGTGGGGCTACTACGCGCTCGCCCAAGCTGCGGGCTACCAGGGCGATGCGATCCAGGCGCTGCCGATCGCGTACCCGAGCATTGCCGCCCTCGCCGTGATCGTCGCCGGCCTGTTCGCCGTCCTCACCTTCCGCTTCGATCGTCAGGAGGCCTGACATGAGCGCCCTGTCCGCCGAACTCGTCAAGCTCAAGCGCTCCCTGGCGTGGCCGATCGTGGTGCTCCTGCCCATCGTGCTCGTCCTCGCCGGCGCCGCCACCCAACTCGCCGACGGCCGTGCTCCGGAGAACGGCTGGCACACCGTCTGGCTGCAGTCGGTCGGCTTCTACGGGCTCTTCCCTCTCGCAATCGGCATCGCGATCCTCGGCTCCCTCGTGTGGCGGGTCGAGCACCGCGGCAGCAACTGGAACGCCCTCATGAGCGGCCCCAACAGCTCGCTACGCATCGTCACCGCGAAAGCCGTCGTGGTCGCCGGGCTCACCGCGATCATGCAGGTCATCCTTCTGGCCGCGGTGATCGTGATCGGCAAAGCGGGCCTTCACAGCTGAGTGTGGGTAGCGGTTCTCCGCCAGGGGCGATGACCGCCTGCGGCGAGCAGAGCCCGTAACCGGTAGTTGCCGAAGTTGCGGAAGCCGCGGGCGACGCGACGCATGGTCTCGATGACGCCATTGACCGCTTCCGTGGGCCCG